>JACRND010000075.1 GCA_016234975.1 Nitrosarchaeum sp.
AAATACTCAAATCAATCATAGGTTCTGCAAAAGCAGTGAGTGGAATCGACATTGCAATTAAAACAAGTAATGCAATCTTGAGCACATTTTTTATAAGAAACTGTTTGTATATTAATTATCCTATACAAATCAACGATGATTTTTTGATCTATGTTTTGAAGAAAAAATAGATTTTGAAAAAACGAAATATTAGTTATATAAAATTAATTTTTTTTCTTCCAGTGCAGAATGAATTTGATGAATTGCATGAAAAGCCTGTTCAGAGGATTTACCTCCAGTGCAGATTAATTTGCCAGATGCAAAAAGCAGCATTACTGTTTTTGGATTAAGTTGTCTGTGAATTAAGCCGGGAAACTGATCGGGTTCATACATACTTCTAGGAAGAGTTCTAGCTGCATCTTCAATGAGAATTTTGCCTCCAAGATTTACAGCTGTAACTACGTTTTGGATTAGAATATTTGCATCATTTTTAATTTTGATGTTTTTGGAACGTAGTTGTTGGACCACATTATTTATCGCCGTATATGCATGTTTTTCAGATTTTGAGCCAGTGCATACCATGTTACCAGTTCTAAAAATTAATGTTGTAGTCTTTGGCAGATCTATCTTAAAGACAACCCCGGGAAATTCTTGTGGATCATAACGGGCGTTAGGAAATTTTTTTTTAATTTCATTTAAATCTAAATTTTGATCAATATTTGCAGTTGCAACTACGTTTTCAATGCAAACAAGAGGAGTTGTAAATGCCAGAGTCTAAACTCCAATCTGATTAAAGGGGTGATTTGTAATATCCTGATGTATGTGAGCATGCAGTTCTTGCTTGAATGTAAGGTCGCATCTATAACATTTCCATGATTTCATATTTCACATAATGGGATTTTTGAATATAACAAAAGCGTAGAAATCATTCATAGTAATGAGTAGTATCTACTAAATACGGGCATGGCAACTAAACGCTAATTATTCCTAAATTAGATAATTCACTGCCAATACCATATCCAATAAGAGCGATTCCAGTACCAAGTCCTGCCATTTCCAAACCTCCAACTATCATATTGGTATTTGCCATTTTTGATTTAATCACACCAACGGTAAAAGATGTTGAAATACTAACACCTATTGCAACAAAAAGGGCATCAAAGCCAGACAGAAAAAAGAATGGCAATATAGGCAGCATTCCACCAATTAGAAAAGAGACAAACATTCGCAGTGCGCTTTTTAGAGGACTGCCAGCAATATCCAAATTCAAATTCAGTTCTTCTGTCAGCATTGTGTCAAGCCACACTTTTTTATCAGAAGTTATCTTGTCCACAATCATTTCAAGTTCCTTTCCAGAAAAGCCCTTAGCTTTGTAGATATCTTCTATTTCTTTTTTTTAATCATCGGGTTTATGTTCGATTTCCCATTTCTCACGTTCAATTTCTGATGTAAGTAATTGTCTTTGAGTTTTTACTGCAAGATAGTTTTGAACAGCCATTGCTTTTGCACCAGTAAACATTCCAACTAATGCAGCAAGAATTATTATGTTGCCTGAAACATCAGCTCCTCCAACACCAGCAGATATACCTAACGATGTGTTAATTCCATCACCAAATCCAAAAACAAAATCCCGCATGGCACTTGATTCTTTAAGATGAGGTTCAAGATGTCTAGGTTCAGATATTTCTCGCAACAGATATGTTTCTAAACATCACCTTAATGGAGTTTTTGATGAGTTTAATTTTTTGTAGAGTAAGGAACAGACAGATAATTATTTACTAAAAGGTCTAGTTAAAAATAACGATTGTCTGATTCAACAATGATTTTGTTGGAATTACAATGCTTTCATTTCTATCATTGGTTACAATAACATGCAACAAATGAGATGCAGTTACAGTTCCAGTGACTTCACCAATTTTGACTTTCTGACCCACTTTAAGAACAGAGCGTTGAGTTGATGCACCCATAATTGATGCAGGAAGCAAGTCTTTTAACGTAAATCCTAATCCTACTGCAATTGATGCACCTACGGCAATTGCAATACTCCATGCAAAAGCAGATACAAGAATTGGGATGATGGTTTCACCAACACCTAGTTGTGTGAAGCCTATTGCAAATATTATACCATAAATAACTGCCTTGATTATAGATATGATAATTCGTGGACTTGCAATCTGATGATCTAATAATTGGTGTTCGATCCACTTGCTGACAAAGTTAACGACAATGGAGCCAATTACAACAATCAAAACAAACGCAAGGAGGTTAGGAACCCATAACCATAGGCTTGTAAGGGCAAATGAAAGTTGCTCAAACTGTAATGCGTTAACTGCTGCAACTATGAAAAATAGATAGACAAACCAACGAATAGTTGCTGAAATTAGTTTTACCGAGTTAAATTTGCCATATACCCCTTCTACAACATGTAGTTCTTGGTTTTTCTGACTGGTTTTTTGGAGTATGTTTGTTGCAGCTTTAGTTGTAACTCTGCCTACTAATTTACCAGCTATGAAACCGATTATGAGTAAAATTGCAGCAGCAATTATTTTCGGGGTACTATCTGCAACACTTACTGCAAATTCTTTTAATGCGTCACTTGTTGGAACATAGATTCCTTCAAGAAAATTTTCTTCTGCAAATGCAGAATTAAAACCAATTAAAATTAATGAGAATGTTAAAATGGCAATAAAATAATTTTTTGAACTTTGCATTACTTTTTTCAAACTATTAATTGAATTATTATACCTTGCTACTTCAACATGTGATCTATACAATGTCTTTGCATTCACATTTTTTTTGTTTATCAGATCTAGTATACTTGAGTTTATGACACACTTCGCAGTAGAGTTGATTTGTCATACAAGATCATATATGAGATAGTATTTCCATCTTTATTTTCATGTTTTTTCTGATCCCAAAACGCAAGATCAGTTTATTTTTTTTTAATTAATAATGTATTTTGAACTTCATGAAAACTGTTGATGAATTTTTGTTTTGCTTCAAATTCATCTTTTACAGCTATTACGATTTCAGTTGGGGACAGCATCACATCTTTTACAACCAGCGGGGAGCTTAGACCCAAGATTTCACACAAAATATCAAAAACATTTTTGAATTTTGCACCATTTCTATATTTGTAGACAGTATTTCCATCTATTATTTTTGGATTTTCTTCAAGTGGAATAATCAAATTTGGAGAACTGACTTCAGAGATAAAAACATCAGTGTCTTTGGCAACAGAAACTTTCAGGTCTGTTTTTGTTCTTTCCAGTTGTTCTTTTACCTTTTCAAGTTCAGCAAGTTTATCATCATATCCAACGCCAATCATTTTTGCAAATGTTGATTCAGTTGAGCGTTTTAGAGGTATTTCACGCAGTTTTATATTCACATCAGACAAAGCATCTTCTATATCATACAGTTTTGACCGGTTTTCTTTGATTTGGATGGCAAGATTTTCAAGAAATTCAAAATCAGACATATCTTTAGCTGAATTGGTGGATTACATCCATCAGACCCTGTTTAAATTCTTCAGTTGAAAGTCCCCATCGCCCATATTCATCTTTATAACCATCCCATGCCTCTTCTGCTTCTTTTGCAATCTCCAGAATCTTAGGTCCAATTGCCTTAGTGTTTACAAGAACCGCAATACTTGCTTGTTCTCCTTCCATTATGGGTATTTTTACAAAGATCATTCTAGATTCTTCAATGTTGAATTTGTCTTTGATGATTCTTTTAATTGACTCTCGTTCTTTGATGTCAAATTCTCCTTTCACTTTAACTAAAACACAACAAGAATCACGAGAACCACCATTGTTTCTAACATCATTTTCATCAATGTCAAAGAGTAACGCATCTTCTTTCTTACCAATTTTATTTAGAACGTCTTCCATTGTATTGTTTTTAGTTGATGTAAGCATATCTTTTCCCCATTGACTTTCAGATGGACTGACAGGCATAATCCAAGGAACTGCAAATTTTGGTTTTTTTGTTGCAAGCCATGTACGATAATTAGACATATCCCATTCAGTTTCTCTTGCAAATGATGAGATAAACATAGAAATTGTATTGGCAGCTATCAAGTTCATTCCTTTGTAATCTTTCCATCCTACTTCATGTTCTTTTGGCAGATCATCTATTATGGAAGGAATTTTTTGTAATTTCTTTTCATGTTGGTGTGCAAGTTGTCTCAATGCCTTATTGGAAATTAAAATGGAGCAATCACTGTATTTTATTTGGTATTCCAAGTTCATCACTATGTTAATTGCAGCTGCTTCAAAAATTACTGGATCCCAACCAAATTCAGGAAGTAATCCAAAAGTTGCAATAGTTGCATGTTCTTTTGTATCATTTTTTATGTATTCAATAAATGCACTTGAAAACGAGCTTCCGGTTCCACCACCCATGGCAAATGGAACCACGTATCCCCTTACAGGTTCTGGAGAAATAGCAGATAATTGTTTTTTGATATCGACTTTAGTCCTCATCTCTTCTAAAAATCTCGTTTTTCCTTCCGCCCAGTTTCTTGCGGCCCCTCCTGCTCCATGAATTACATGCTGATCACGTAATGCAAAAAGGTCAGGGTATGATTGCAAAATAAGATTAGCTGCCCTTGGATCTAGGTCAACAAGTAGTGCTCTTGGGATAAGCGGAATATTTCCAGCGCCATAAGAAGGAGAAAATCTCAAAATGGTACTACCGTATCTTTTTAAGACACGTGACTCATCTTTTGGATTTAGTGTTGGTTTTAACGGATCTGCTCCAACATCTAACAATAATCTTCGATATGATTCCGCCCCTAATCCAATACCACAATGACCAAAGCATATCATCAAGACAGGTGCTGGTGGAAGAGGAGCTAATTTTGACATGACAACATCTTAACCTATACCCATAACACGCTGCTCATTAATAAGAGAGTAGAAGAAATTATACCAACCATATCGCATTCGAATATTTTTGGACTTAAAAATAGATTCTATGATGAATGAATATTTGATTATTCCAATCCAATAGAGTTTGATGAAGAGATTCCAGTTGGAGTTGATGGGAATTTGTCACCAATACGAGTTCCAGCTACTGCTGCTGCCTCTTTTAGTATACTTTCAGTTTCCTCATTAGATACACCGTCAGATTCAAAGCTTCCTTCAAATGAGCCAGAAATTGATTCGTTGAGAATTCCAAATAGTGATTCAAACTCATGGCTTACTTCAGGCATGATTCTTCCCAAAGAGGGTTTTAATGCATTCATAGTTGCAAGAATTGGTCGTAGTGAAACCATTGCATCACCCAAATCTTGAACTGTTGACAATCTAAGATTAACTTGTTCTAATGATATTTTCAATGTGTTTAGTATTTTTTTATTTTTTTTTAATTCTACTAACTCATTTGCAAGTACTTTTCCAGTTGTTAAATCGTGGTTCTTTTTTGCCAATACAATTCTATTAAATAATTTTGTGTCTTTTTCGTCTAAGCTTTTTACTTTGTAATCAAGAGAAGATACTGTTTTATTTAATTGAACAAGAGAATTTTGAATTCTTGGTTTTAATGGTGCTTCTTTTTTTAGTCCGTGAAGATGATCTGAGAGTCCTTTTGATTGTGGGTTATTCCAGTTCTGTTGCATGAAATTCTATTTTACGTCATAAAACAAGATCATAATTAGAGGTGTCTAAGATATTACACAAAAAAGATAGTTTTGAGGTATTTTGACAATTCCAGACAGAATAATTAAGGAATTTCATGAATCAATATATTGAACAAACAGGCATGATTTGTGTGAGCAAATCTTTTGAGAGACCTAATTGGGATGAATATTTTATGCTTCAAGCAGAGTTAGCCAAACTACGCTCAAATTGCATGACAAGACAGGTAGGTGCAGTAATTGTACGTAAGAACAGACAGCTTGCAACAGGGTATAATGGAACACCACCAGGAATCAAAAATTGTTTTGATGGAGGATGCAAACGTTGTCAACTAAGAATGGAGGGAAAGATAGAATCCGGGGCATCATTAGATAGATGTCTTTGCAATCATGCAGAAGCAAATGCAATAATGCATTGTGCAATTTTAGGGATTGAAGCAGGAATTGCAGGGGCCGTGTTATACACAACATTTGTTCCATGTTTAGAATGCACAAAGATGGCAATTACTATTGGAATTAGAAAATTTGTCTGTCTTGATTCTTATCCAGAAACAGATTTTGAATTATTGAAAGAAGCAGGTGTTGAAGTTGTTCATCTTGATAAAAGTAGAATTACTAAATGGGCAAAAGAACTAGTTAGCAAATACGAAAATTCCAACTAAGTGATCACATGCAGATTAACGTTAAAGAAACAGAAAAGATCACATCAATGCCGCCATCAATGTTAGTATCTGCAGCATATGACAACATAACAAGAACTGCAGTGTTAAAATTCTACGAACCAACATCACAGAAATTAATTTTATGGCATGATGAAACGGGACACAAACCATACTGCTACTCCAGACTATCGCCAGACGAATTGGACTTTCTGCAAGAAAGAGATGATATTTTAGAAATTAAAACAGTGAAACGTCATGATTTGATGAAAGACGAAGAAATCAACATGTCAAAGATTATAGTAGCAGATCCGCTTACAATTGGAGGAACTACTGGAGACAAAAGCATCAGAAACATAATTGAGACATGGGAATCAGATATCAAATATTATGAAAATTATCTTTACGATAGATCACTAATTGTTGGAAAATATTATGAAATAGTGGACGGAAAAATAAAACCCCATGATTTAGAAATAGCAGACGAGGTTAATTTCAAATTGGGCAGATTTACTGAATCAGCCAATTCCCAGAATCAAAAGATTGAGCATAGACATTGAAGTCGAGGCAGAAATTGGTAGAATTCCAGACCCAAAGATTGCAGAAAAAAAAGTAACTGCGATTGGACTAAAGGGAACAGATGGTTTTGATCAAATTTTCGTGCTAAGAACAGAAGGTACTGATGTGGGAACAAATGAGCTTGGACAGAACATCAAGATTGCATTTTATGATCAGAGTAAAGAAAAAGAGATGATTTTAGATGCGTTTAAAATAATTGAAGAATTTCCTTTTGTGGTAACATACAACGGCGATGAGTTTGATTTACCATATTTGTTTAACAGAGCAGAAAGACTTGGGATAAAAAATGAAAACAACCCATTATACATGATGAAGGATTCTGCCACGCTAAAACACGGAGTACATCTTGATTTGTACAGAACACTTTCAAATCGTTCATTTCAGATTTATGCATTTAGCCAAAAGTATACAGATTTTTAATTAAACAGTGTATCAAAGGCACTTTTAAACAAAGAAAAAATAGATTATGGTTTGGAGTTTGATCAGCTCAGTCTATATCAAATTGCAAATTATTGTTACAATGATGCGTTACTAACATATGAGCTTACAAGTTTCAACAAAGATCTTTTGATCTTGTGATCATTGCCAGAATTGGGAGAATGCCAATCGATGACATTGCAAGAATGGGTGTATCGCAGTGGATTAGGAGTCTACTGTATTATGAACACAGACAAAGAAATGCATTGATTCCAAAAAGAGAAGAACTCGAGAGAAGATCAGAGGGAGTATCATCAGATGCGGTAATCAAAGATAAAAAATATCGAGGAGGACTAGTCATAGATCCAAAAGAAGGGATTCATTTCGATGTAGTTGTGATGGATTTTGCAAGTCTATACCCAAGTATCATAAAAGTGAGAAACATATCATATGAGACAGTAAGATGCTCTCATGAGGAATGTAAGAAAAATACCATACCTCAGACAAACCATTGGGCATGCACAAAAAGAAACGGGCTAACAGCAATAATTATTGGATCACTGCGAGATTTGAGGGTAACTTACTACAAAAGTCTCTCAAAAAAAGAGACCTTGACAGAAGAACAGAGGCAGCAATACACAGTAGTCAGCCAAGCACTCAAGGTAATCCTAAATGCCAGTTATGGAGTAATGGGTGCCGAGATTTTCCCATTGTATTTTCTTCCAGCAGCAGAGGCAACAACTGCCATTGGAAGATTCACGATTTTAGAAACTATCAAAAAATGTGAAGCAATAGGAATCGAAGTTCTTTATGGCGACACAGATTCATTATTTATCAAAAAACCTACAGATGAGCAAATACATACAGTGATAGAGCAAGCAAAAAAAGAACATGGAGTAGATTTAGAGATTGACAAGGTTTACAGATATTGTGTATTAAGTAATAGAAAGAAAAACTATCTGGGGGTAACCAAAGCAGGGACAGTAGACGTAAAAGGTTTGACTGGAAAAAAGTCACATACACCGCCATTTATTAGAAAATTATTTTACGAGTTACTTGATGTATTATCCAAAGTTCAAACAGTTGCAGATTTTGAGCGAGCAAAAAAAGACATCACAGATAAAATTGCAATATGTGCAAAAAAAGTAGAAACAAAAGAGATACCATTGCAAGACTTGACATTTAATGTGATGATTAGCAAAGCACCGTCAGAATATGTCAAAACAGTTCCACAGCACATACGAGCAGCAAAATTACTCGAATCAATCAGAGAAGTAAAAAAAGGAGACAAGATATCATATGTTAAAATTTTAAACAAACCTGGAGTAAAACCAGTAGAGATGGCAAAAAAAGAAGAGATAGATTCAAAGAAATACATGGAGTTTATGGAATCTACATTGGATCAAATTACATCATCGATGGATTTAGATTTTCAAACTATGTTAGGCAAACCAAAACAAACGGGATTAGACGAATTTTTTTGGAGTTAGTGATTTATTGTGGAAATTGACGGGACTTTACTTACAATACTTGGAATAGCTGCAGGAGTTTTAATTTTATCAGGATGGGTAGAACAAATAATCAAAGGATATAAGACAAAGAGCCTTAAAGACGTTTCAAAATATCTAATGGTTTTCATCTCGGGAGGTTCTATTTTGTGGTTAATTTATGGAATTGTAGTTTCGGATGTCTTCATTATAGGCACAAATATTGCAGCAATTTTTCTTATGATGATAGTGTTATTTATGAAAAAAAGATATGAAAAGATATCAAAAATAAATCAATAAAACATCCAATCAAGGATTAAATACAATACAGAAATTTTCAAAGAAAGAATGTTCATAATCAATTGCAAAAACTATGAAGAAATTGCAGGGAATAAAATAATAGAATTTGTAAAGATAGTAGAGGAGATTTCAAAAAAATATAAAATAAAAATTGCGGTTGCACCTCCACAGCACTTGATTGGTCTAGTAGCAAATTATTCAATTCCAATTTTAGCACAGCATGTAGATAATTCCAAAGTAGGAAGCACTACAGGATTTATGATTCCAGAACTGCTAAAAAAATCCAAAGTTAGTGGTTCTTTGATTAATCACAGTGAACATAGAATTTCGGAGAAAGAGATTACCGAATTGATTTCAAGATTAAAAGAATTAAAGATGATTTCAGTTGTTTGTGTCAAGGATGTGGCAGAAGCTAAAAAATATGCAAAATTAAATCCAAACTACATTGCCATAGAGCCACCAGAGCTAATAGGATCTGGAAAGGCAATTTCAAAAGAGAGGCCAGAACTGATTACAAAGTCAGTAGATGCTGTAAATAGTGTAAATAACAAAATCAAACTACTTTGTGGTGCAGGAATCGTTTCAGGGCAAGATGTTACAAAAGCATTAGAATTAGGTTCCAAAGGAATTTTGGTTGCAAGCGGAATAATCAAAGCAAAAAACTGGACAAAAATAATTGAAGAATTTTCAAAGGCAATGTTTTAAAAAATTAAACCTTCAAAATTTCACTTGGAAAACAAAGTATGAAAACATATTCAGATTAACCTTTGAAAATATGAAACTATTTGTAATAGTAAAGTGACCTCAGCACATATGAAAATTAATTTCTAATCTCTTTGTTTTTCTCATGTATCGTCATTATTTTCTGCCCAACAGTCACATTGTGTCCAAGTACAATTAGGACAATCATAAGGAGTATCACTGATTCTGCATTCTGAAGGAAGGCAATTACAACGTGGGCATCTAACTTCCATAGATATTTTTAGAAAATATGTTTTGAATATATTTACATTTTAGAATAAAATGTAAATAATTCCACAGAGATTGTATGGCCTAAAGGATTTAGGAAAAAAGTTTAGAATAGCCATGGTAAGGCAATGCTTTAAAAACCCCTGATTTTGATTTGATAACCTAGGTAAAAAATGAAGCAAGTTTACTTTTTTGATGAAGGAGACGGGAAAAACAAGAAACTCCTAGGAGGAAAAGGAGCGGGTCTTTGCGAGATGACTAGACTAAAATTGCCTGTGCCTCCAGGATTTATAATTACTACCGAAGTCTGTAAAGAATATTACAAGAATAACAAAAAGCTACCAAAGACACTGATTCCAGAAGTAAAAAAGAACATTGCAAAAATCGAAAAGAGGGCAGGAAAAAAATGGAACTCTAAAGAAAACCCATTACTTGTATCAGTAAGATCAGGTGCTGCATTATCCATGCCTGGAATGATGGATACTATTTTGAATTTGGGATTAAATGATGAAACAGTAGAAGGACTTGCAAAGAAAAGCAACAACCCAAGATTTGCATGGGATTCATACAGAAGATTTGTTCAATTATTTGGCAAAGTAGTATTTGGTGTTGAGGATAAAAAATTCGATGAAGTTTTAGAAAATGCAAAGATAAACCAAGCTGTTCAAGCAGACAGTGCATTAAATGAAAAATCTCTAAAAACAGTTGTTTCAGAATACAAAAAGATTTGTGAAAAACACACGGGTGTAAAATTTCCATCTGATCCATCTGAACAATTAGAGTTAGCAATCAAAGCGGTGTTTGGAAGTTGGATGGGAGAAAGAGCAGTCGTATACAGAGAGAGAAACAACATTACAAAAGACATCGCAGATGGTACTGCTGTAAATGTAGTTTCAATGGCATTTGGAAATATGGGAAACGACAGTGCTACAGGAGTGGTATTTACAAGAAACCCTGGAGATGGAACAAGACATCTTTTTGGAGAATATCTAGTTAATGCACAAGGTGAAGATGTAGTGGCAGGAGTTAGAACAGGAAAACCGGTAGATGAGATGAAAATAGAATTACCAAAATCATATGAACAGCTAGTACAAACATGTGAAAGATTAGAAAAACATTACAAAGAACCTCAAGACATAGAGTTTACAATTGAGCAAGGAAAGTTCTACTTGTTACAAACAAGAAATGCAAAGATGAATGCAGTAGGAATGGTAAAAACATCAGTGGATATGGTTAATGAAAAATTAATTGATAAAAACAGAGCACTAACAAGACTTCATGCAGAACAACTGGAGCAACTATTACACAGAACAATTGATTCAAAATCTATCAAAAATTACACCCTATTAGTAAAGGGAATTGCAGCATCGCCCGGAGCAGCTAGTGGAATAGCAGTATTGGATGTAAAAAGAGCAACTGCCATGGGAGAAAACGGTGCAAAAGTAATTCTAATCAGAGAAGAGACAAAACCAGAAGATGTTCCTGCGTTCTTTGAGTCAGTTGGAATCCTTACCAGTAGGGGTGGAAAAACATCACATGCTGCAGTTGTTGCAAGGGGCATGGGCAAACCATGCATTGTTGGCTGCTCTGATTTGAGAATTGATTATGATAACAAACAATGCAGTGTTGATGGAAAAATAGTATGTGAAGGAGATGCAATTACAATTGATGGTAGCACAGGTTCAGTTTATCTCGGAGAGATTCCAACAATAGAGCCAAAAATCACAGAAGACTTTAAGACAATTCTAGAATGGGCACAAAAAGTCAAACAGATTGGAATCAGAGCAAATGCAGATACTCCAGAAGGAGCAAGATTAGCAAGAGAATTTGGAGGACAGGGAATTGGTCTTTGTAGAACAGAGCGAATGTTCAACGGAAGTGACAGAATAGGATTGTTTGTAGAAATGATCATGGCAGAAAACATCGAAGAGAGAAAAAAAGTTCTAACTAAACTAGGAGAATTACAAAAAAGTGATTTCATTGAAATTCTAAAAGCGATGGAAGGATATGCGGTAACTATCAGACTACTGGATCCTCCATTACACGAGTTCTTACCAAATCCAGAAGAATTAGCTGAAAAGATTCACAAACTAGAACAAAGAAACGAAACAGCAGAAATAGAGAAAGCAAAAATTTTACTAAAAAGAGCAAGAGATCTAGCAGAAATCAATCCAATGATGGGGCATAGGGGAGTTAGAGTAGGAATCACATATCCAGAAATTTATGAAATGCAAATTAGAGCAGTGTTTGAAGCAGCAGCTGAATTGGCTAAAAATAAAGTAGATGCACATCCACAAATTATGATTCCACAGATAAGCAGCATTGCTGAATTGAACCATATTAAAAAAATCTATGATATCATCAAAAAAGAAATGGAGTTAAAATACAACATGAAATTAAAAATAAACTTTGGAACAATGATCGAGGTAGTAAGAGCTGCATTAACGGCAAATGAACTTGCAGATACTGCAGAATTCTTTAGCTTCGGTACAAATGATCTTACACAGGGAACTTTTAGTTTCAGTCGTGAAGATGTAGAAGGAAAATTTCTTCCAGAATATATGGACAAAGAAATTCTCGAGAGAAATCCATTCCAATCAATTGATGTAAACGGAGTTGGCAGTCTAATGAAGATTGGAATTGCAGCCGGACGAGGTATAAAGCCAAACATGGAGATTGGAATTTGTGGAGAACATGGAGGAGATCCAAATTCGATCAAATTCTGCCATAATGCAAATCTAAGCTATGTCAGTGCATCACCACATAGAATACCAATTGCAATAATAGCAGCAGCACAGGCAGCAATTGAGCAACCAAAAAAAATAAGAACATCAGTAAAGAAATCCGTAAAAAAACCAGTAAAGAAAGCATCTAAAAAACCAGTAAAGAAAATTGTAAGAAAAACAGTAAAAAAAGCTACAAGAAAGAGCAAATCTAAAAGAAAATAACGATACAAAGCACATTTTAAAACTAGTTCAACATACAACAATACGAATTGCTACCAAGAATTGATTCAATCAAACAAATGAGACTAAAAATAGGCATTACACAAAAAAAACTTGCCACTATGACAGGGGTGAGTACTTCAATGATCAACCAAATAGAATCTGGCAGGAGTCAACCTAGTTACGAAACGGCTAAAAGAATTTTTGATAGTCTTGCGAGTCTTGAGGGCAAATCATCATCTCATAAAGCAGGGGATTTCTGTAGTAAAGATGTCGTAAAACTAAAGCCAAGCAACACATTACATGATGCAATAAAAAAAATGCATGAATCATCAATTAGTCAAATTCCTATTTTTGATGGACGGGAACTTGTAGGAGTAATATCAGAAGATGGGATTGTCAAGCATCTTGCAGATGTAGGAGAATCTGAATTAAAAAATGCAAAACTAGCAGACACTATGGAGCCAGTACCACCAATTGTGGATTACGACACACCGGCAAATGTTCTTGTTCCGTTAATTAGATATTCGAAATGTATTCTAGTTTCAAAAAAATCAAAAATTGTTGGAATAATTACAGCATCAGATACTCTAAAAATGATGGAGCAGTAAATTAGAAAATAGATATTATTTTGGGTGTGAACAAAGTTCTGTCAAAACACCATGAAGTGATTTTGGGTGAATGAATGTAACTTTGGTGCCAGCAGATCCAGGTCTAATTTTTCCTAGAAATTGAATTCCGCATCCCTCCATTCTTGAAACTTCACCTTCAATGTTATCAGTTTCTAGAGCCATGTGATGAAGGCCAGGTCCTTTTTTATCAAGGAATTTTTTAATTGGACTGGAATCATTTGTCGGCTGCATCAATTCAATTCTTCCATTTTCAAGATGAATTATTGCCACTTTTACGCCTTCAGTCTCTACTGTTTCAAATTCAACGCTATGAACACCCAATGCTTCTTGGTAAACTTTGGCAGATTCCTCCACATCAGTTACTGCAATTGCAATATGATCAATTTTCATCTAAAAGACCTCTTTTGGACGATATTCACCAAATACTTCTCTGAATGTGTTACTGATTTCACCAGTAGTTGCATATGCTTTTGCAGATGCAATGATGTACGGCATCAGATTCTCATCAGTATCAGCAGCGCTTTTCATTGCAGATAATGCTTTTTCGAGTTTTTTATTATCCCTCGTTGCTCTTAATTCTTTGAGTGCTTTTCTTTGTTGGATTTCAATCCTATCATCGATTCTTAATAGTTCAGGTGATTTTCCTTCTACTTCAGAATACTTGTTTACGCCAACTATGACTCTATCACCAGCATCTGCCTCTTTTTTTAGACGATACGCGTTTTGCCTAATCTCAGATTGGAAGAATCCTTTTTCAATTGCCTTAATCGAACCTCCCATTTTCTCAATTTGCTTTAGATATTTCCAGACATCCTCTTCAATTTGATCACATAATTCCTCAAGATAGTAAGAACCAGCCATAGGATCTGCAGTTTTAGTGACTCCACTTTCATGTGCTACAATTTGCTGTGTTCTAAGGGCAATTTTTGCAGATTCCTGGGTAGGCAATGCCAATGCCTCATCTCTAGAATTTGTGTGAAGTGATTGGGTTCCACCCATTACTGCCGCCATTGTTTGTATGGCAACACGTACAATATTATTGTCTGGTTGTTGTGCAGTTAGAGATTCTCCACTTGTTTGTGTATGAAATTTTAATTGTAATGAACGAGGATCTTTTGCATGAAATTTTTCTTTGAGAATTTTAGCATAAACTTTTCTTGCAACTCTAAACTTTGCAACTTCTTCAAAGAACTCAATTGTACAGCAAAAGAAAAACGAAAGTCTTGGTGCAAAATCATCTATTTTTAGTCCCCTATCAATGCATGTTTGAATATACGCAATAGCATTTGCAATTGTAAATGCAATTTCCTGTGTTGCAGTGCATCCGGCTTCTCTCATGTGATATCCAGAAATTGAAACAGGATACCATTGCGGAACTTTTTCAGCACAGTATCCAATCATGTCTCCAATTAATCTCATCGAAGGTTTTGGAGGATAGATGTAGGTGTTTCTTGCAATGTATTCTTTGAGGATATCATTTTGTGTGGTGCCCCGTAATTCAGCGCTTTTGAATCCTTGTGATTCACCTACTACGATATAGTATGCAAGCAATGTTGATGCGGTTGAATTGATTGTCATAGAGGAACTGACTTTTCCCAAAGGAATACCATCAAATGCAATCAGCATGTCTTTAAGGGATGCAATTGAAACTCCTACTTTTCCTACTTCGCCTTCTGCTTGTGTAGAGTCAGGGTCATATCCTATTTGAGTTGGAAGATCAAATGCCATACTAAGACCTGTTTGACCTTTTTCAAGCATGAACTTGAATCGTTCATTTGTTAATTTTGCATCGCCAAAACCAGAATATTGTCTCATGGTCCAGAATCTTTCACGAAACATTTCAGGATGAATTCCACGTGTAAATGGATATGCTCCTGAATCTTCTTTGACGTATTTCTTTGAGGATCTATAATAAATTCTCTTTACTGGAAAATTAGAATCAGTCACGTATTGTTTCACAGGCTCTTTTTTTGGATTTTGTTTTTTGACCATGTTTTTCACTTTATCAAAGTCTTTGTAATTTTATCTGCTGCCTAAAAAGGATCCATTTCTTTTGATTGAATTTTTTTAAGATATTTTGAAAATGTTTTGTCAGAATCTAACATTGCTTGAATCTTTTCACTCATATTATTTAAAATAATATCTTTTAATTCAGTCTCGAGTCTAAGCATATCCTTTTCTTGCTTATTTTTATTTTTTACAACCATCATTTCTTTTAGGGTCTTGGCAAATTCAGATATTCCAGAGTTTTTCTTAACAGATGTCTTTAAAATTACAGGATTTTTCTCAGATGAGCCGATATATTCACGAACTGCATCAAAGAGTTGATTGGCTCCATCAAGATCACTTTTGTTAACAAGATAGATATCTCCGATTTCAGTCAATCCTGCCTTTATGGTTTGTATACTATCGCCAGTATTTGGATTAAAAACAACTACTGTAATGTCGGCAATATTTGAAATTTCCACTTCGGTCTGACCTGCGCCAACACTCTCAATAATTATAGGATTGAATCCAGCATAGTCTAAAATTCGAATACTGTTTCTCAATGATCTAGAAACGGCACCGGTTGCTCCCCTTGATGCAATACTTCGAATGTAAGTTCCAGAGTCGGTAGACTCGGTCATTCTGACTCTGTCACCCAATATTGCGCCTCCTGTCACATGACTTGTAGGATCAATTGCAAGAATAGCTGGCTTTGTATGAAGTTTTTTTAATGCAATGGATGTTTTATTGATGAGTGAACTTTTGCCAGCGCCTGCAGGTCCTGTAATTCCAATTATTGATGCATTTCCAGTTTCTTTGAAAATTTTTTTGAGTAGTTTTCTTGCCTTAGTAGGATCATTTTCAACTAAAGTGATGGCTTTGGCAATTGCCCCCCTTTTGCCTTTTTTTAAATCAGAAATATCCAACACGGTATAATTTTTTGAAGCTGCAATAAAATCTTGTGTGTGATCTAAGGATTGCCATAGATGACTGGAGGTGCAGGTTTGCCATATGGGTGTATTTCAGTTTTCAGTGAAACTTTCCCAAGTTCTTGATGGTCTATGAGAAATGTCACAGGATGAACTTGCCACCCATATTTTGGAACAACTGGGAATGGGACAGTTTCTATAAATTTAGAACCGGACAAAGTTTTTTGAAAAGATTCATCCATTCCTAAAATTTCCAGTACAACATGATTAGTCTTTGTTGTTTTATCCAGATATGAAATCTCAACATATCCTGCATCATAATATGTTGCATCAATTTCAAATGTGGATTTTAAGATGTTTTTGTTTGAACTGGAATCAGAAAGAAAAAACAATCCCAGCACGCTAATTATAACAATAGAAATTACAGGGATTATTTTTTTTGCCATAAGTGTTATGATGTAAATTCTTTTCTCATTCTACGCAAGAATTTGGAATTTATTCTGATTCGTTCAAGAGTTTGCTCTTGTGTTCTTTCAGTACCAGGCGTTGGATTCTTTTTGAAAAATTGGCGAATCTCTTTTTCCATAGAGTCATCTGCAATAGAAGAGATGCTTGCAATAATTCTATTAAACAAAGGATTTCCACGACCAACTTTCTTACTAAGTTTTGGCCAGTTAGTCTTAAGCCAAGGCCATAGAATTTTTTTACCGTATGGATTTGCGGCAACTTTCATGATTGGCAGCTGCATGTTTTGAGAGCGAACCTCTGGAGTTTGTGAGAAATTAAGTGACTTTAGCAATAGCTTTTCATCTTTGAAACTACACATTGCCCCAAGGAAACGGAGTTTTTCTTCCATTGTTTTTGCATTTCTGTAGAGTTTGGTTAGTTCTTCATGTGTTTTGGAATTTCCATTCCATGCCATAACAGAACAAACAGGCTCAACTAAATCAGGAGACAATGAGTGTGGATTTTTTAAGAATTGCTTGTATCTGTTTTCTGATTCAATTGTAACTTCATCATCACCTAATTTACCCAGTGTAAAAATTGCAAATGCCCTCATCAGAGCATCAGTGTGTTTGTCTGTTTTTTTAGGATTCCATCCCAAGTCATACAAAATTTTCTTGAGATAGTTCGTGGCATAATTGTGAATTTCCGCAGAGAATTCTTCATCGAATGCTCTAAAATACAATGAAGATAAGTTGTGTGCAACATTTACAGATGCCAAATAGCTGTCTTCATCATAGTACGCATCAGAAAAATCAAGATAATTACGAACGGTCTCATCACCGGATATGCATAATGAAAACAAATCATTTTGAATTGCCCACCTATCAATTGGTGGAATTTGTTTTTGATCTACAAGCATTTTTAGATCGAGCAGAGTTCCCTCATCGTATTTTACGCGATAGAATCCTTTTCTTCCAAAATTTGCTACAAATCCAATACTATCTTTAGGTAATTTTACAGACATTGATTTTTTTGTAAAGAGTTTCTGGAACAACTCATCTTTTAGTCCCACGGAAAGAGGAATGGACCACAGATCTTTGTTTGATTTTTTATCAGATTCCAGCATGTAACGTCTTTGCTTGAGATGTAATGTAGAATCTTGTTTTTCTATTTCGACTACTTATCGCTTTAATCCTTTTTGAAAATTTGATTCGCCAACATAATGTTCCAACATTCTTAAAACACATCCCCCTTTATCATATGAGATAGCATCAAATATTTCACGTATTTCAGATGTAGAATTTACTTTGACGTCAATTGGGTGTGTGTTTTTTAACGAATCCAACCCCATTGCAGTGTTCATCGCATCTTCGACAAATTGATTCCACAAGTCCCATTCAGGATAGAATTTATCAACAAACTTTGTTGCCATAAATGTTGCAAAGCTCTCATTTAGCCACAGATCATTCCACCATTTCATGGTAACAAGATTTCCAAACCACTGGTGTGCAATCTCATGGGATATGACTTCGGCGATGTATTGCTTGGTTCTAGTTGAAGATGTCTTTGGATCATAAAGTAAAATGGTTTCTCTAAATGTTATTGCTCCCCAGTTTTCCATTGCACCTGAAGCAAAATCAGGAATTGCTATCAAATCTAATTTAGGCAAAGGGTATTTTATTCCAAAATATTTCTCATATGACAAAAGTAGTTTCTTTCCAAGTTCAAGTGAATACTTGCCCTTTGATTTATTTCCCTTTGTCGTAATTACGCGAACTTGGATTTTACCAATCTTACCTGTAAGATATTCAAACTCACCTACACCAAGATAGAGAAGATATGTAGACATTACAGGAGTTTTTGCAAATTTGTACAGAGTTTTATTTTTTATTCTCCTTTTTGATGTAATTGGCATATTAGAAATTGCAGTGAACGTATTTTCGGCAATTATGGAAATATCAAATGTTGCCTTGGCTTCTGGCTCATCCCA
Organism: Nitrosarchaeum sp.; assembly: GCA_016234975.1. Classification (GTDB taxonomy): domain Archaea; phylum Thermoproteota; class Nitrososphaeria; order Nitrososphaerales; family Nitrosopumilaceae; genus Nitrosarchaeum. Next base: position 18,958 of record JACRND010000075.1, read on the forward strand.
GCATGGAAATGCTCTTCTTGTGTCAGCCGCTTCAAATTGCGATGTTGCAAGATATTTTGTCTTGCCATTTTGTTTGTATTGACTTCGGTAGAACCCAAGTAGACGATCATTTAATTCTCCAGTAAATTCAATTTCAATAAAGGCATCACCTTTGATTTTGTTTTTAATGATAATTGTCATCTCTTCTTTTTTGACGTCAGTTTTAGTAACTGCCTTTTGGGATATTCCATTATGTATAATATGACATGATTTTATTTTGAGTTCAGCGCAGTGCAGTGTAATTGAATTTACAGATTCCTTGCACTCAATAGTAATTGTCTCTTTTCCATTAAAGGTAAAATTTTTGAAAATAGGCTCAAATTCAAGCGCATAGTTTATTGGAATTACCTTCATAGTGAAGGTACCTTTCTAGCGCTTTATGTAAATTTCTAATAATGGAAAAGGTAGAAAAACAAAAGATCTATTCATTTTTAGTTATCAGAATACTTGAAAGAGAGTTTTGGAAGAACAGAGAAGAGAATTTAGGTTATTTCTTTGAAGTGTTGAATTAGGCTAGTAATTTCTTACGTAAAGTAGTGGTTCTGAAAATGTGTCTTTGTCATCAGCGAAATAACCGAATCCATTACCATCACATATCGAAGATGGTGTTGAACCATTTGATATCAATGATGCCTTAACATCTGCAGGACTAACATTATGAGTTGATTTGTACAATGCCGCAGCACCTGCAACATGGGGGGATGCCATGCTTGTACCGCTTAGAGTATTATATCCTCCATTTTTCCAAGTAGAATAGATATTCACACCTGGTGCTCCAATATCAACTACAGATCCAAAGTTTGAAAACGATGCAAATGTATCATCTAAACCATATCCTGTAGATGAACCAAATCCACCACATTTTCCGTCAGTGTCAACTATAGCTGAAACTGCAATTACATCAGGATGATTTGCAGGGGAAAATGCTGATGCATCCATTGCGTTATTTCCTGCTGCCACCACATAGGTAACACCTGCTTTTACTGAGTTGGTTATCGCAGTATTCATAGCATCAGAAATACACTGACATCCAAGACTCATGTTTGCAACTTCAATTGAACCAGCGTTACTTGTGACATAGTCAATTCCTTTGATAACATTAGATAATGAACCAGAGCCATTTCTGTCAAGAACTTTGATGGCCCAAATTCTTGCACCAGGAGATATGCCTACAACACCACTAGAATCATCTTTTGCAGCGGCGATTCCGGCCACATGTGTTCCATGTCCGTTGTCATCGTTTCCAGTTTTTGTAAATTTAACAAATGAGATATTTTTAAAGACATTAAGATCTGGATGCGTCAAGTTAACGCCTGTATCAATAATTGCAATGTCCACATCTACGTTGTCGTGACCATTGCCGCTAATAGTTGAGCTAAGATCCGCATCTGCTCTGTTTACTCCAGTTGGAATAATTTGTGCAAATGTTTGCATCTCATAATCTGGTTCTATATAGGAAATTGAAAGATTGTTCTTTTTGATGTTCTCAAGGACTTGATCATTGTTTATCTTGACTGCAAATCCCTTAATGGCATGTTTGTATTCTTGAATTATTTCAGCACCTTTTGCTTTTGCTTTACCTATTTCGTTTTGCAAGTCTGAGTCATCTGAAAGTATTACAATGTACTGACCTTGAATTTTGTTTGCTTTTGAATTTGCAGAATATGCACCTATCAATACAGGCTGCATTATCATTAAAGATATTAGAAATAAAGAAAATATTGTGAGTGTGAAGTTATTATTCAATGTGAATCCATCATGATTTGAATTATTTAAAGTTATGAAACAACATGCAGTCTATTGTAAATTAGGCGGGTGTGAGATGATAAAAGAATTTTCGATTTAAAGGACATATTTTCTATTGTTTGCTAGAAATTCTATTCCGCTGAGAAAATCATCGTCTGAAATCACATTATCTGTCCATCAGAATCAATATTTGTTAGCAGTATTTTGAATAATACCCAACGTAACAATAAAATATTATCCATTACAGGTGTGAACACATACCACATGAGCCAGAAAATTACGTTCTCAACGTCTAAAGGTACAAACTCTTATCGAGGATATCATTCACCCAAAAAAGAAAATGCATACAATAATCTCCAAACAATAATTGTTGAAAAGGGCACCAAAAGGATACAAGTTCGAGTTCACCCCATAATAAAGAAAAATAGTCAGACTGATCGAGTACAAAAAATTGTTTGCAATACTTGTAATGAAGAAATAGGCTCAGATATTTGCAAAGTTTTAGTTATGCGCAATAAAGATGACAGCCCACATGTATTTCATTATCATTTTTTCTTTCCTTGTTGGGATTTTGAACTCTTGTGTAAGAAATATCCCAATTTGACTTTAGATCGAGTTGGAGTTAGTATTCCTGAAAATATTTTGATGAATGAAAGCGCCATAGAAAAATTAAAAAATAATTTTGATTTTTGGAAATAAATATAATTTTAAAATAGATGTCTGATTAGTAAAAAAACTATTCCAAATTAAAAATTTGTCATATAGGTTTAAATATAATTTTCAGACAATGCCATTATGAATCACAGAATTACAATAATGCTGGATGAAGATATCATAAAAAAGCTTAGAATTCTTCAAGCCAAACAAATCAAGGAATCTACAGAATCAGTGAGTT
>JACRND010000076.1 GCA_016234975.1 Nitrosarchaeum sp.
GAAATACCAGATTTTTGATGAGGTGGAATTTACTCGTGGTAGAGAGATACTGGGAGATCTGATAGTTCATGGTATGATAGCCTCAGGAGGAACAGACATAGATTGGTTAATTGAACATAATGGGGGTTTTATCATCTTGGAATTCAAGGGATTTCATAATGACAAGATCAACATTGCAAAAGGGCAGATGATTGCATACGAAAAACTGTATGAGAAATTAAATCAGATCACAAAGTGTCATCTGTATATTGTTGGTTGCGATGATATAGATTTTTCAAATCCGGATGCAATGATTTGGATTTTTGAAATGAAACAATGGAAGATTGGAGCAATTCCAAAAAATACAAGCGATATTTATAGTGATGATTCAGGAAAACAAAATAAATTCATTGTTTATCGTGAGTATATGGAAGAGATCAGTATAGAAAAATTAAGAGAAATGATAGATGTACATTGGAAAGAATTTGGAAAAATTACACCATAAAAGAAAACGTTTTTGATATTGTGTTGCAAGAAATGCAGGATATGATTTACACAACCAAAAAGAAAAAATGGAACGTCCAGCTTGCACCGGAAACAACAGGCAAGCACAGTGCATTTGGCAGTTTGGAGGAAACAATGGAAATTGTTAAAAAACTAAAATGCAGTTTAAAACTAAGTGACCATCTTGATTTTCAATTGAGAGATTTATTTTTCCGGAAGTATTAGATGTTCCGCTAATTGAAATGATATCACCTTTTTGATATGTTGGTAAATCAGTTTGAATTGAAAGAGTAGATGATGAGTCTATAGGAATTTGAGAGTTATCAGATTCAATATAAGAAATTCCAAAAAGCGACACACCAATAATAACTAGTACTACAAGTATTGCCCCTCCTACACCGAACAATATTTTTGTGTTTTTAGATTTCAATTTGACAATTCGAGGATATGTTGTTTGAGAAGATTCAATTTTTTGTTTTGATGTGGTATTTGAAAATATCATATTTGGGACAATGGATTTTTCTTCAGCATGTTGTTTTTCTTCAACCTGAGGTACTCTACCAAGATATTTTTCTGCCAGATTTCTAACATAGTTTCTCTCATAATTGCTAATTACTTCATTATTTTCACATGCTCTACAAATTTGTTTTAGTATACGCTCATCACCTTTTTCTTTATCCAATAAGGTCTTCACATCATCAATGAGAGGATCGGTCATGCGTGTTTATTCTCCTATTGGATTATTTATGAAGTTACCTTGTTTAAGATTACTAATTAATACAAACAGGCTCAAATTTCATTCAATAGAAAAACAAGGCCTAAACCTTGAATTCTATTGAATGAAATTTCTTGAATTGACAGTTATCTAGAGTAAATTTTTTGAGCTTGAATTATTACAGTTCGAATGTAATCTTTTGCAGTAGCATCAGATACGCCCATCTGTTTTACTTTTTGATATAGATCATACTCCTTAGGATTATTCAAATAATACTTTAAAAGATAATTGAGTCTGTGTGATCTTTTCTCATCACTTTTCATGATTCTGTTTTTTTTCTGTGCTAAAAAGGTCAGAGGATAACAATATAACCAATTGATCTTAATGTATCATAAAATTTAAATAAAAAATTGACAATATTCTTGATTTCTTATTTGTTTTGTGCTATTATTTCAATAGTTGAGCAAATACGCAAATAGTCGAAAGGATGAATTTATGCAAAAATCTAAAATAAAAGATATATGCAATGCCATATGAGAGGCGATAATCAAGGCAATTTCTGAGGCAGCATTTACAGGAAAAGCAGGTGATGGAATAATTGTTATATCTACAGTTGATGATGTTCTAAATATTGCATCAAAAAAGAGAGGTTCAGAAGCCCTCTAATCATTTTCTTTTAATCAAAACTATAACAACATGATTATCAGAAGACAATAATTTTAAAGTGGTCTAAAAGAGGAACCTTGTTGAAGGGACTATATTGGCTTATTTTAGGACTGTGTGTTTGGTTTATTCCAACTATAATTTTTCAAATAATTGTTACGTCAGAGGATTCAGTAAAAACTGCTGAAGAGGCAGTATCTGAGATTCCAAAAGAATTTGTAATTATTCTATTTGTAGCATCTTTACCAATCATAGTTAAAGGTGTGATCACAATTCGTAAAGAACGCAGGACATCAAGAAATGAAGACTCTAGAAAAAAGAAAAAGTCCAAGAAATAATGTAATCAACTGAGAGGATAACTATTCCTCTCAGTGAGGTATCCCTTTGGGGGACATGTTTGTTGAAGGGATGGCTAGTTATTACAATCCAAGTATAAAAGCGAATGATTCTGTTGTTTCTAAAAATTCTCATACTAGTTTTACAGTATACCTAGTCTACCTTGATTTTTAGAGAACGGAAAAAATAAAACGCATTAAAAATTAATTTGTAACGAGTGAAGATAAGTAATCATGAAGTATTTTACCGTCTTTAATTAAATATCAATTATTGTCTAATGAAGTCAATGATACTTTTTATCAACAAAAAATAGATGAAATTTTTGAGGAATCAAATATAAGATTTGCAGGATTTGTTGATGTAGAAGGAAATTTGATAAAAGGTAAATTTAGAGAAGGCATAGTTCCATTTGAAACAGATGAGGAACAACAGAAAATATTCAGAGAATTGGCATATAGAGTGTCCACTAGAAAACATTTTGATTATTCTATGGGTCCGGTAAAATATTCAGCTTCACGGCGTGAAAAATTGGTTATGATGAGTTTTCCACTAAAGAATAGCATTCTTTTAATCACAACAGAGCCAAACGTAAACATAGATAGAATAGCATATAAAATTATTCAAATTCTTGGAAAAGAATGGTGGGAATTTTCTGAGGAATAAAATAATTATTAAACTGTTGAGGAGTGAGAATATACATAAAATAATACATGCATAAATTTATTCAGATTTAAGTTTAAAATCAAACAAATTTTTAGAAAAAATAGAATCAGGTAATAAATCAGGATACAGAATTACTAATATGACAATAAAAACCAGATATATTTTTGGTTGTAATCATGACAATAGAAATATTTTATCTACTACTATTTTTGAAAGAGGACTAGAGATTCCATCTATCTTTTGTGATGATTGTGTTACAGTTTGCAATATTTGTCTTAAGAAAACTAAAACAAAAACATATGATACACTTGAGCTGTGTGAAAAATGTTATTTTAATGTTATAAAAATTGCAAAGCGTTAAGATTCTTGTTCTATAATGACATTTAATGTCATAGTAGTTCGGACATGAGGTAATTTTCTAATAGCCTTAGTAATTATATTCTCCAATGTTTTGTATTCAGATGTTTCAATTTTACAAATAATATCATAGTATCCAAACACCACATCAGCTTCTTTGACTTCTGGAATATGACTCAAATTTTTTAAAATATTATATTCTTCGCCTTTATCACTATGAATAACAACGTATGCTTGAACATTATTTTTACCAAGCATGGATCCAATGAGTTTTTCAGATGTTCGAAATAGTTCTTCGCTTTCTGAGCGAGTAAGAGTAACAGTAGAATGTATTTTAGGCATCTTACGGATAACATTTGTGACGGTTTTTTGGATTTTTTCCTCAGAGTCTGATTCTATTTTTGCAATAATATCATAAAGACCAAGGGTACCATGTACTTCTGTAACATTATCAACTGTTTTCAGTGACGAAATTACACTTTTTTCTGAACCTAGATCACAGTTTATGAGAACGTATGCTTTTGTCAATTGACAGACTCCATCATTGTTGTCCTTCTATTCCCATTAAAGTTAGTGTTGATCTGATTTTTGGGATTTTTCTAATCTTCCAAGTTATAGTTTCGCGTAATGTTTCAACTTGCTTTGATTCTACCTTTGCCAATATATCATAGGCACCAAATATGCCATGTACTTCTGCAACTCCTTCTATGGATTTTAATTCTGAAATTACTGACTCCTCAGAACCTAGATCACAGTTTATGAGAACGTATGCTGTTGCCAATTTATTATTCATCTCCTATTTTCATACTTCTAGTATCATCTTAAAATATATAAGAATAATCCAATTTACTTAAATATTAACCACTAAAAGAAAAAGAAAATGGATAATTGTATAGTAATTATAAAAATTAGCTCAAATTTGTAAGCAGTCTAATAAAATATTCTAAATGAATTATCTAGGAAAATAGAACATATGCGTCATTCATAATTTTTTCAAGTTCTGTAATATTTTTTGATGAAGATATTTTTGGTCGTAATTTTGCACCTCCTGTCATTCCTTTGGTAAATCTCATTGCCTGACCTTTAATGTTTGAAAATTTTATGTTGTATTTAGTGGTAAGACGAAGATATTCAAAAAATGAATCCAGTTTATCTTTTAATGAATATTGTTTATAAGATCCAGTTTTTAGATAATCATTAATTTGTTCAAATAGAAATGGATTTCCCATTGCACCTCTACCGATCATAACATAATCACAATTGGTTTGATCAATCATTGTTTTAGCGTCTTCAGGAGTGGTTATGTCACCATTACCCACTATAGGAATATTAGAAATTTCTTTAAGTTCTTTGATCATTTTCCAATCAGCATTGCCTGAATATCCTTGAGTCACAGTCCTAGGGTGAAGAGTAATCATCTGTATGCCCTCATCCTCTGCAATTTGTGCAATTTCTTTGAAAAGATAGCGACTTGCATCAGTAACTCCTGAGCGAATCTTTAAAGTAACGGGTTTTTTCACTGCGTTAACCAAAGTGCTAAAAATTTGTTGGGTAAGATTGACTTCTTGTAGTAGAGCTCCACCTGCCATTTGTTGTGTTATGTGTGGTGCTGGACACCCCATGTTGTAATCAATAATGTCAAAAAATGGTTCTACGATCTTTGCAGCTTTTTCTAATGCTAAAAGATCAGAACCAAATAATTGAACAGATAGAGGTCTTTCTTTTTCAGAGTATTCTAAAAATTCCTGAATAGTTTTCTTATTTTCTTTTAGTTGTTGTTCTTTTGCAATTATGCTATGAATACTAGTAAACTCTGTTACAACCAAACCTGCACCCATTTTTTTACATTGTAATCTAAGAGCAGGATCACTTACTCCAGCCATTGGAGCTAAAAAGGCTCTACTTGAAAAATTTGGAAGCATCGTAACTGTTCTAATTTCTTAATATATTATTATATCAAACTGATGTTTTGTATATTTAGAAAATTAAAAATATTGATTCTACGGATCTGGGCAACCGTCTGTGTCTTGGAATCCATCATAATCTTCTGCTTCTAGAGGACACAGATCTTTATCATTAATGATATTATCCAAGTCATCGTCGTGAACAAATCTTTGTTGTTCTGGTGCAGTATCTGGACAACCGTCTGTGTCATTATACTTGTTCCAAGTTTCTGGACTTATTGGACATGAATCAATTGTATCAGGATAGCCATCACCGTCGGAGTCAGCTCGTGTGGAGACAGTTGATTCTGCACCTCTTAGATCAGGACAGCCGTCCCAGTCCAAATATCCGTTAAAGTTTTCTGGATCATTGATACATTGATCTCTTCTATCCTCAATTCCATCACTATCAGCATCTGGGAATTGATATCCAGTGGTAGTATCAGAGACTACATCAGGACAACCGTCTGTGTCTTGGAAATGATTATAGGTTTCAGGAGTTGTTGGACAAGAATCCATTATATCTAAAATACCATCATAATCAGAATCAAGGGTGGAAGTAAATTTGTCAGGACAACCGTCTTTATCTAAAAGTCCATTAACAGTTTCTGGTTGAGTTGGACATAAATCTAGATTGTCTAGAATACTATCACCGTCAGTGTCTGCAGCAGATTT
>JACRND010000077.1 GCA_016234975.1 Nitrosarchaeum sp.
TGATATGTCAGAGTTGTGGAAGAATTTTACAAGAAAGGATTACAGATGAAAGAAAAGAACATGGATCATTTATACAAGATGAACATATGCCAACGTCATTAACAATGCATGATATGGGGCTTTCGACAATTATTGGAAAATCCAATCATGACTTTGTGGGAAAACCATTGGGGTACGAAATGAAGCAATCCATGAAAAGAATGAGGTTATGGGATTCTAGAAGTCAAGCAAAAACATCTTCTGATAGAAATCTAAGAATTGCTCTGTATGAAATGGTCAAACTTAAAGAAAAACTAGGTCTTTCTGATGCTGTAATTGATAGGGCAGCATATCTTTACAGAAAATCTGCAAAGGCACAACTAGTACGTGGTAGGACTATCAAATCAATAGTTGGGGCATGTATGTATACGGCATGTAGGGATATGGGCACTACTAGGACAATTATAGATATTTCAAATCATCTTCAAGAAAAACGAAAATTAATTGCAAAAGCCTATAGAATACTATTTCAAAATCTAAGACTGACTGTTCCTGTAACAGATCCAGTTAATTGCATCATAAAATTTGCAAATAATTTACAATTGCCTGAAATCACTAAACGAGAAGCCATAAAAATTTTTGATGCCCTAAAAGAAAAAGAACTAACTGCAGGAAAAAATCCACATGCAGTAGCTGCCACTGTAATCTACATGGCAGGTATCAAAACTAACATGAATCTATCTCAGCATGAGATAACAAAAATTTCTGGAATAACCAGTGTAACTATCCGCAATAGATTACAAGATTATAAAAGATACATTGAATTGTCCTAATCCTAGTTATGGTAATTATCCTGTAAAGTTTTTATCTGATTTTTATGATTATATCGTGTAGACAAGTCTGACTGCATAATTATTTTATAAACAATACTAGTGTGGCAATTCCAACTATTATTCCTATAAAGATTAATGTGTTTCTAACTCTGTGATAGCCAGAAATTAATTCACTCATGATTGATTTTGGTATTCGTTGAATTTAAACTGTATTTGGTATTTTTTTAAAATTTATTTAATAATTTATTATAAATTAAAAATTCTTTTTAATGCTATACTAGTCGAAAATCTTCCTTTATTGTATTTAGCACGATATGTGTTTCTGTGTTTTCTACATTGGGTATTGTTGATAGGCTTTTTACAAAACGACTCAACTCATCTCTGTTTTTGAATTTTCCTATCAGTAAAATATCTGCTTTGCCAGTAATATCATAAACAGCACAGACATTTTCATTTTCTGCAATTTTACTTTCTATTTCCAACATTTTTCCTTTAGCTGTTTTAATTTCTATTATTGCTACAAGATCATAACCAAGTATTTGATGATCAAGACGCGCAGTATATCCTGTAATGATTTTTTTCTGCTCTAATTTTTTTATTCTAGTAAGTACTGTGACAGTTGACAACCCAAGCTTGTATGCTAATTGCCTGGCTGACAATCTTGCGTCTACAAGCAGATTCTTGAGAATTTTTGTGTCTGTATCATCAAATTCCATATGTTTTAATATCTAAATAAATATTTAAGAATTTATCACACATGTGAATAAATATTAGTTTATTATTCATAGTTCATTATATTTGTCCAGTTACATGTGAAATCAAATACCATGCTGTTAAATACAGATCCAGTTTTTGGAAATTTCAATCGAAGTATCTTTTATGAGAATACGTGATAAAACATTTGGAGTTTTGATCTTATCAAACAAATGTCTGTTTTCTTTTATTTCGTTCAAAATTTCAAATTATTTTTAACAAATTTAAAGAAATTCTATGAATAAGATTATTTTTCAATGTGTACTTGGGGGAACAATGAGAAATGTTCATGAAGACATTAAGAGTCTGGAGAAGGAAATTTTACAGACAGAAGATAAAATTATAGAATATTTGAGAGCAGGATATGAAGGTGGAATTAAAACATCCCTTCATCGTCTAGATTCTGATTTAAAATATCTAAGCATACTTGCAAATGGAGCCCCAATTGACAAAAATGAAGATAGAAAGATCATGGATTTTTTGAGAATACATTATGACTATATGCAAAAGTTATCCGTTCCTGCATAATTATCTCAAATACAAAGAATAGACTATCTAATTACATGCTCCCCCAAAAAAACTAAACGAACTAACTCAAATCCCAGGCATTTTTAACAATTACCAAAAAACTAGACCATGTTTTTAGAATGAAAGTGTCCACTCTTTCGCAGAAGTGTAAAACACCTCTTAGCCCCACACCCACGTCTAATGCCGTTATCTCTTTTGGTAACAATTCCCTGAAAGAAAATATGTGATTAATCTATGATCTCCTTAAATTTTATTTTAGGGAAATGACTTTTCAGTAATTAAAATTTAAAGAAAAATTTGATTTTTTAGGAAGATGTTATTTCCCAGCTTGCCCTCTAACTTTTTTTGCAATGTCTCCGAAAGGATCTGCATGCCACTTTTCCTTGTTTAGTTGAGCCCCTAAACCTGATGGCGATGAGAAAGCTCCTTGTTCTGTTGCTGGTGCTGGAATTGCATCCTTTGGAATATAGTTTTGCTGGTTTTGTGTTCCATAAACTATTGCAGCGGCCATAGCTGCCACTCCAATTACAATCCCTACGTATATCAAGTAACTTGCCATTGTTCATCGTATGTACCGTTTGTATTAATCAAGTTGGATTGCATTGCACTCAAACTACTGTTAGAATAAACTAATAACGACTTAATTCATTCTCCAAATTTACTATTGATTTCTTCAAAATAGGTTATTTCAAAAGGAAAAAGATCTTTATTGCACCAAGAATCAGAATCTGACCAAACAAATGAAACTTGAATTGGTGAACTATCTTCACTTCTTCCAAACATCCCTTTTTAGGTGTGTTTTGAAATGTTGAAAAATTTAGAATATTGTCATACAAATTATTCATACGCAGACCCTAAATATTATAAAATCTATAAATTTTATACAAAAATGGTACCAAAAGTCCGACATTTGTCGTCAACTTTAACAACTAGCTCAACTTTTCCTCAATTCCATTCTAAAATGAGGCTTTCAGGCATTCAATATAGGAAAAACACAATGAATCACATAGTTATTTTATTTTCTATTTTGTTTCTTAGTGGGTTAGTTGTTGCCGTAAATGCTCAACCTGCTACTAATGTTATAATTAATGAAATTGATATTAATCCACCGGGTGATGATGCCAAATCTATTGCAGAATGGATTGAACTCTATAACCCTACAAGTTCTAAAATTGACATCAGTGGTTGGCAAATTGCATCAACTACTATACTGAAAAAAACAATGATTGTGCCTGCTGGTACTTTTATCGAACCCGGGAAATTTTTGACATTTTCATATCAAAGTTTATGGTTTACTGATTCTAATGAATCAGTTGAGCTAAAAAACAAAAATGGAATAGTTGTAGATAAGACCCCTTTGTTGTCTGACATGAAAAATGATTTTTCTTCTTGGCAAAGAATCTATGATGGGTATGATTTGGATAATGCAGATGATTGGAAATTTACAATTTCCACAGCTGGATCTTCAAATGGAAAGTTGATTACAGCAGAAGAAAAAGAAGGCATTTCAATATCTGTATCATCGAATAAATCTTCATATCTGTTTGATGAAACAGCTATCATCCAAGGAAATGTCTCAAAACAAGTATTCATTGAAAAACCCTATTATCATGCAGATGAAATACTTGTAAAAATATCTGGTCCTAATTATGATAAAACAATTTCACTTTATCCTGATCTTAATTTGAATTATAAAACCACCTTGAATCTTAAGCAAATTCTTGGAATTAACAAAGGCGACTACTCTGTTTTAGCTAGTTACGGTGGCGCAACATCTAACACCAGTTTTTCTGTAGGTGATGAAATTCTCACAGAGGATATCAAAGAAGATGGCACTCTTAGTCTTGCTACTGATAAACATCAATATCTTCCTGGAGATACTTTATTGATAACTGGTTTTACTACCAAAGTAATTCCATTTGAAGGATTGAAATTTAATATAAAGAATCCAAATGGGAAAATAATTTCTACAGGTAGTTTGTATCCTACAAATGGAAAATTTTCTACGAATGTGTTTCTTACTACCGTGAATCCTGTTTATGGAAAATATCAGATAATTGGTGAATATTTTGATAAATCCGCCCTTGCATCTTTTGAAGTAATCAAAGACATCAAAGAAGAAAAAACCATATCGCTGTGGACCGATAAAGAGGCATATGATTTAGGTGAAACTGTTACAATTACTGGCAGATTAAACAATGTGTGGGTTGGTTTTATGGATTTAGAAATTACTCAGACCAAAAATGCTGCACTTTCTATAAGTGCACTCAGTGGTGGTAATTCTGGATTTAAAATTTCAGACATGATAAAAATATCCGGCGATGGTTCTTTTGCATATTCTTTCAAAATACCAGATAATAATATTCGATTAGGTGATTACAAAATCTCTGTTTCAAAAGATGTTGGGTCTGCATCAAAAATCATTCATGCCGTTACAAATGCCAGCGCATATGTTGTAAGCGCTGACCCACTTTCACTTTCAACAGATAAGATTATTTATGATCTGGGCGATACTGTGACA
>JACRND010000078.1:0-9903 GCA_016234975.1 Nitrosarchaeum sp.
GAACGGTTATGCGTGAGCCTGCAAAGCTTATACAAAGGGGTTCGACTCCCTTCCTCACCTTTCAGTATTTTAACTCAATTCAACAATTACTTGTCCTTTCATCCAGGGATGTAATGTACAAAAATAATCATAGGCTCCAATATTTTTAAAAATAAATGTGAATGATCCTTCAGGATCTAAATAACCGCTATCAAAAAGCCCACTTGGTTCATCATAATAGCCAGATGTCACACTGTGAAATGCAGCATCTTCGTTTACCCAAGTAACTGAATTACCTTGTTTTATTATAATTTTTTTCTTTTTTTAACAAGAATCAGTTTTTTCACATCCCGGACGTGAAACTTTTGTTGACATAACAACATCTCCTTTCAAAATTATTTTTGGTTCCTTAGTATCTTGAACGAAATTAGTATTTTGAGATAAGATTACAATTCCTAATGTTAATCCTAATGTTATTACTACAATTATTACGATGATTGAGCCTGTTACTATTCTTTTTTCCTTCAAATTACATCACATATAGAACTGAGTTATTATGTAATTACCAAATTCTCTAAATATATAACATATTAGAAAAATTGTGACTCAAAACGGTAATGGTCTATTAGAATACATTCCAGGTTCGCATATTCTGTTGACCCAAAAAAATTCTGGTGTACCTTTAGAAGGATTTTCAGAAAATGTTAAAGGAAGTATTCAAGAATATGCTGAAAATTCAAAAAGCGAGGTAGAAAAAGGCAATAATTTTCTTCAATGGGTTCTTACACGAGTTTTTGAGGCTACAGAAGATGATGCAGCAGATGCAATTGTTGATGGTGCAAATGATCTTGGTATTGATGCATATCTTCCAGTAGATTTTTCAGATAATACTATTCGTCTATTTCAATCAAAATATGGAACATCTCATTCATTTGAAGCGATAGCCAAATTTAAAGAAGATGCAAAACGATTGCTTGGAAAAGATGTAACAAAAATGAGGCCTGAATTGGCACAGCTTGTTACAAAAATCAAGGAAAAGAATTTAAAAATAAAATGCTGTTATGTGACGGATCAAAAAGTGGAGTATCAAGATGATCTAATAGAAATCATAGATATTGAAAAGATCATTCAAAAATTATGGGAGCGAATAAAAAAACCGGCAGCTGGAAAAAGATCATCAATAAAATTAGAAAGAATGCTTAGACATGACAATACAATTCTTGGAATTTTGAAATTAAGAGAATTAACTGAATTTGTCAGCAAGAACAGAGACTATGTTTTTGAATCAAACATTAGACAATGGATGCAATTTAAAACAACAGTAAACAAAGGATTACGAGAGACGCTTCAGAGCAATCCAGGAAAATTTTTCTACTATAATAATGGAATTACAATTGTAGTTAGTGATTTTGAGGAGTTAGGAGATAATATGATTGAACTACATGCACCACAGATTGTAAATGGTGCACAGACATCCAATTCAATCCTTGATCATTCGAAACGAACTAAAAACATGGATGGTTCTATGACAGTCACCATAATTAAAGCAGATGACGAACAAGAACAAAATAATATTACAAAATACAGAAATTCACAAAATTCAGTTAGAGGAAAAGATCTTGTTTCATTAATGGATTTTCATAAATCCATTAAATCACAGTTAAAGAATTGTGGGTATTTCTATGAGATTCAAGCAGGATCATTTGATACAAAATCAAAATCAAAACAATCAGAATATGAAGGAGATTCGATATATAATGAGTATCTACCAGATAGTCATAAAAAAGTAATTGTAGCAAAAGATGCCATTCAGGCTCTTGTAGCTGGAATTGAACAGAGACCTACAGAAGCATATAGTTCTCCGGCCCAATTTCTTCCGAGAGGAAGTAAATACGATGACATATTCAATGATAACCTAAAGGATGATTACAGAATTTTACTTTATCCATATCTTGTTAAAGAGTATGCAAAAAAGACATTGAAGTATGGAAAACAAGGTGGACATAAAACAAAAAGATATGCAACTTTGTTTTATGTTGGAGTTTACTTTAGAATTCTACATAAAAAAATCCTAGAAACCAGAGGAGATTTTAAAAGCGATGTAAGAAAAATGGAACCGATATTTCGTAGTTTTAAACTAAATTCTAGAATTTTAAAGATTGCAGATGTTGTAGTGACTAAATTTTTAGAAGATACTGTAGTAGATGATGAAATAGAATTAGCAAATACAAAGCATAATTTCTTCTCACAGCATGTATGGAATGATTCAAGGCGTAGAGTTGTAGATAAAAAAATAAGGCAAGAAGACAACCAAGTAAAAATTTGCAGGAGGTTTACATTGGTCAGACTATCTACCTAGAATTCCTATAAACCAGTATTATTTAACATGATTTTTCAAAGGGGTTCCTAAATCCAGAATCTTTTTTATATAGATTAAAGAGAGCAGAGTTACTTTGGGATCTAAAGAAAAATGTGTAATTTGTAATGACAAGATATCTTTACATTTCAATCCTATGGAAGAATGGGGAATTAAGGGTCCACTTTGCGGAAAATGTTATTCAAAAAAGATCGACAAACATTACCCAGGAGATCACATTAGAGTAAATAAAGAAGAATAGAATTAATCAGATTTTGAATATTTGTTAACATAAAGGCAATTCCATGCAAGTGGATCATCTTTTACATTTTTTTCGTCGAGAAATGCAATATCAGTGATTGTTTTTTTTCTTTTTAGTAAAGTCACCTGAAAACTAGAAAACTTTTTGCAATTGCATTCTTTGTATAAACATACATCATCGTCACCTTCATCATGATCCTCTGCTGCATGTCCACAATCACATAATGCATCATTTTTTACATCCTTGCGGGATTTTTTTGTATAAACACCCAATCGTAGATATGCTTCACCACCGTGTCCTTTCTTGAATCGCTCATAATTTTCTGACTTTTGTAAAATCTTAAAAAAAGAGAAGTTAGATTCTGGGCGCTGAGAATCAGAACCAATTATGATCCAGTATTCATCGTTAGTCTCGATAAATCTGATCTTTATTGATGAATCTAGCCACCAATGTATTGTATCATGCCAAATAGTTGAAGCCTCTTTTCTATCAGCAAATAGAGGTACAACGTTCATTCTGAGATCATAATAACGATACGCAACACCTATGAAATTATCAAACCATGGATTTGGAGATCGAGACGGCAATACAACAAAAAACAGGTTAGAGTGTATTTATCTGATCTGAATTGGTGGTAATACCCTTATATCTCGGTTTTATACTTACCACCATATGGTTTCCTACAGAACAAGTATGCAAATTGTTGCAGATCTTTTGACTGCTGCTGAACAGTCAGGTCAACAGGGTATCAAAACAACATCGCTATTAACAAAGGCAAATCTATCACATTCCAGATTATCAAAATTTTTGGAAAATTTAACAGGCTCTGGATTAATCAATAAAATAGAATTTGATAACAAAAACACATTTGTGATAACTGAAAAAGGAAGACAGTATTTACAATCTTACGCAAAATTTGCAGGTATTGCAGAATCCTTTGGATTAGAACTTTAAAATTTATTTTTTAGGTCTTTTTTTGATGTTGTCTTTTTGCTTTCTTTCTTTATATGAGCTATAAAGGATGATTATAGATATGCCTGCAATAGAGGCATAAAATAGCAGAATAAACGGTTGTTCTCGGATTTGACCTGTAGCAGGTGATATGAATGCTATTGGTATTGTAACAATAAGAAAAATCATAACGACTAAGAGATATTTATCCACAACAAGCATGATTTACAAAACCATATATCTTTTTGATTTATCTGTGGAATAATAGAAAAATAATGATTAAGATTCTTGAATTGATCGGATTTGCGTTAATTGGAGGTACAGTTTATTCTTATTTAGGGATGATAGGAAATGAATTACGTTGGCCAGTATTTTTTGGTTGTGCATCTGGAACACTTGCAATTATAATTTACCGTAAAAAGATAAGACAGAAAGAAAGGAATACGGTTTAAAACATATTCAAATTCAGGATTTTAGATAATGTTGATCAAATATTGATCAATCGACAGATCTATAAAGGAGAATTCAAGGTAATTATGAGGAGAACATGGCAAACGAAACGAAACAATGGTGGGAAGGTTTAGGAAAAGAATTAGAAATAGATATTGAAACCTTTGATTAAAAATATTTAAAAAAAATTCATATAGTTTTGAAAATTATTATAAGCCTCGGGTGGGCTCCGACCCCACGACCTAACGCTTACGAGGCGTTCGCTCTACCAGGCTGAGCTACCAAGGCACTTTTCGGTTATGCCATCAGAGTTAATAAAAAGCCTTTCCGAGTTGGATCAAATGAAGAAGACAATTTCTGGAATTAGAGGTATATTCGGTGATGACTTTAGTCTAAAAGACACATTACAGTTTTGTAATAATTTTTCATCTTTAATTGAATCTAAGAAGTGTGTGATAGGTAAAGACACAAGACCGTCAGGAATAATGATCAAAGAAACTGCATCAGCAACATTAATGAAAAATGGAATAAATGTATACGATTTAAAAACAGTACCAACTCCAGTAGTTTTTCGTGAGTCAAGGAAATATGGTGCAGGGTTAGTAATCACCTCATCACATAACCCCTTAGAATGGAATGGAATAAAATTCATCATAAATGGAAGAGGGATTAATGAAAAAGAATTACCGAGAATCATTGAAAACCAAGAAATTTTAAAATCAAAAATTGGAATTGAAGAACAAATTACATCATCATATCTAGAAGATGCAAAAGAACTCATAGGAAATATAGAAAATCAACCGGAAGTTGTTATCGATATAGGGGGAGGAGCTGCAAAGGAATTTGCACCAAATTTATTAAGACAATTAGGATGTAAAGTGAAAGTAATCAATGAGAATGTGAATAATTGCACTAGAGGTCCTGATCCAACTACAGATAACTTATCAGACTTGATTGCTGTGACATCTGAAAAAGAAATTGGATTTGCTTTTGATTTAGATGGAGATCGTCTAGTAGTTGTAAGAAAAGGAAAAAAACAAACTCCAGATGTAACATTAGGTTTGGGAGTTGCAAAAGCTTTGGAGTTGGGATATAAAAAATTTGTATTAAGTATTGATACAAGTATTTCAGTTGAAAAATTCATCAAAGAAAAAGGAGGGAGTGTTCAGAGATCAAAAGTGGGAGAAGCAAATGTAATAGATTTAATGTTAAAAACAAATGCTCAAGCAGGCGGAGAAGGAAGCAGTGGCGGTTTTATTTTACCAAAATTTAATTATTGTAGAGAAGGAATCCTGACAAGTGGTCTCATAGCTTCAATGTTAGGAAATTCAAAGTTTAATGAGATATTAGATTTTATGGAAAGTTATGAGCAGCAAAGAGAGAAAATTGAAGTGGATTCTGTTTTTCATGATAAAATCATAGAAGAAGTCTCAGGTAGATTTGCAAAAGAGTATTCTGAAGTTATAACACAAGATGGAATTAAAGGAATAATAGATGAAGATAGTTGGGTTTTGATTAGAAAATCAAATACGGAAGACATAATCAGAGTTTCAGCAGAATCAAACAATGTAGATAAATGTAAGAAAATTGTGAAAAATACATTAGAATTAGTGAAGCAATGTTATGACCATATTAGATGAATTAGCAATAATCAAAATTCTTCAAAAGAGATTAGGAAATAAAAAATTTGTTTCAGAAGATGTAGAGGTTTTCAAAATTGGCAGAGTAAAAATTGTAGCAAAGATAGACACGTTTGTTCAGAGTACAGATATGCCCTCAAAAATGAGAATGGATGATGCTGCAAGGAAAAGTATTGTAGCATGCGTTAGTGATTTTGCTGCAAAAGGAGTCAAGCCTCAATATGGAATGATTTCACTGAATTTACCAAAAACGATTTCGCGTGTAAAAATCAACGAAATATCAAAAGGACTAAGATATGCGTCTAAGGAATTCAATATTAGAATTTTAGGGGGAGATACAAACGAAGGAAAAGAAATTGTAATCAACGTATCCATATTCGGAACAACAGATAAGATAGTCAGAAGAAAAGGAGCAAAAATAGGAGATGTAATATTTGTAACAGGGCCATTTGGGTATACCGCCTTAGGTCTTAAGATATTACTTGAAAAAAAGAAAGATATGAATAATTTTGTTAAAAAAGCAGTCAAATCTTTTGTCAATCCAAATCCAAAACTAGATTTTGGGGTAAAAAATAGGAATTATTTCACATCATCGATGGATTCTAGTGATGGTCTTTCTACCACATTAAATGAAATGGCAAATCAGAGTAAATGCAAGTTTGTCATAAATAACATTCCAACTGGAAAAGATCTACTAGAATTTGCCAAATCACAAAAAATTAATTTAAATGATCTAGTATTTCACGGCGGTGAAGAATACGAATTTGTATTTACTACTTCAAAAAAAAATAAATCATTGATTAATAAAAATTCATCATTATTAAAAACACCGATAATTGAAATCGGTTATGTGACTAAAGGTAAAGGGGTATTTCTTGAAAAACAAGAAAAGCATGTACCTTTGAGAGATTTAGGTTGGCATCATTTTAGAAAATAAATTATTCGCCAGAGTGAAAATCACGTTCTACTTTTTGAACTATATTGAAAATTGATTCAGCTGATAGTCCAGAAACACAATCCTTAATCCACATTTCATCAAGATACATCAGTCTGTTCATATCGGCTGTAGGGAGTTGATCTGGTTGAAGATCAGGATAGGAAACGTGTATTTGGAATCCCTCTTTAGCAATTTTTTCACATTTTGCTTCCAATGTAATTATAGATGAAATATTGTTGGGTGTTAGAAATTCAAAAATCAATGAGCCTAATAATGCAGAGATGATTGCAATACATACCGCAAGCCAAAGGATCGACACCATAGAAGAGCAAGTAAAACATAGTATTTGAGCAATAATGGATAATTGGGTGCCCAAAATAAGGCAGATTCAAAAAATCAATGTTTTTTAAACCCTTTAAGATGTTTGTAGACATTGTCAGAAATTGAAGCTGAGATCGAAGTAGAATCCCCAGTTGAAGAGGAAGAACATGAGGAGGTTCAAACAAAATCCAGACCAGAAACAAAGACAGAGGGTCCTGAAAAATGGGGGATCGCTCATATTTACAGTAGTTATAACAATACAATTATTCACATGACTGATCTCACAGGTGGAGAGACTGTTTCTATCAGTTCGGGTGGAGTTCATGTTAATGCAGATAGATACGAATCATCGCCTTTTGCTGCAATGAAAGCTGCAAATGCAGTTGTAGAAGTTGCACATACAAAAGGATTCACAGGATTTCATATCAGAGTACGAGCTGTTGGAGGAGTAGGCTCTAGGGTACCAGGTCCAGGTGCACAAGCTGCAATCAGAGCTTTAGCAAGAGGAGGATTTAAAATTGGAAGAATAGATGATGTAACACCAATACCTCACGATACCACCAGAAAGAAGGGTGGAAAAAGAGGAAGAAGAGTCTAGTCCAGCATTTTAATGCGGATGTTACAACCTTTAGCTTGAAAATAATCAGTCATAAATTGAGTAAATTTTTGAGATGGGCTGTTTAATCGGTATTTGTTTAACATGTCTGCAAATTTTTCTTCAATTCCATTTTGTAGATTATCTTTAAAAGATAATTTGAAAAAAGTCCATCCAAATTTAGAAGATGGTTCACTAAGAGTATATCCATTATAACTACCAATTAGAGTTTCCATGTGAGATAGCGTTTTTTTTATTAACAATAAATCATCGCCATAGTTTTTTGTGCTTATTTCAAAAACAGTATCCACTATTCTTCACCATCATCTGATGAATGACTACTTAATTTATCAGATAATGATACAAATTTTCCATCTTGTTCAATGTTGATCTTGGTTTCCATTCTTATGTTAAGACCTATTGATCTGAATAACATCAATAATTTTCCACCATCAATATTTTCAGTGATTTCTCCAGATGTGATTAATTCAGCTAGTTTTTCTACAACCATTTTTGTATCATTTGGAAATTGTAATTCTGCATTTGTTAAGACTTCAAGACCTCTAAATCCCAGACGCTCAACAAGAATATCTCTAGGATGTTTTGTTTCTTTTGGCTGTAAATTACTTGTAGATTTTTCTATTTCTTGCCGAGTGGAAATATTTTGTTGCATTTCTGCAAGTCTTTTTGCCTTTAATCTTTCAAGTTCAGAGTCTTCGCCACTCAACCTTTTATCACACCTATAGGCACCAATTTTGCTACTTTAGTGGCTATTCCTAGATTATGAGAAACATTGACTACTGCATCAACGTCTTTGTATGCTTGAGGAGTTTCTTCCACAATTCCATCACGCGTTAATGCCTTGATAAATATGCCCTTATCACTAAGTGATTTTCTAACATTATCTTCTGTGAAATCTCTTCTTGCTTTTGATCTAGACATTGTTCTACCAGCACCGTGAGCAGTAGAGCCGAAACTCAAATCCATAGAATTAGGTTGTCCAAGTAATATCCAGCTAGCAGTTCCCATTGATCCTGGAATCAAGACAGGCTGTCCAAGATCTCGGTATTTTAATGGAACTTCATCTCGGTTTGCAGGAAATGCACGTGTTGCACCTTTTCTATGAACTACAACTTTTCTTTCCTTGCCTTCAACCTTGTGTTTTTCAACTTTTGCAATATTATGAGCAACATCATAAACTAAATCCATATCAAGATCAGATTCTGTTTGATTAAAAACCCGTTCAAAAGATTTTCTTGTCCAATGTGTAATCATTTGTCTATTACTCCATGCAAAATTTAATGCAGCGAACATTGCTTTTCTATATGATTCGCCTTCCTCAGATGTATTTGGAACACATGCAAGTTCTCTGTCTGCTAAATGAATATCATATTTTTCCATAGATTGTTCTGATATTCTCAAGTAATCACTACATACTTGATGACCAAAACCACGAGATCCACAATGAATTAAAATTGTAATAGTTCCCTCTTTAATCCCCATTCTTTTTGCTGCTTCTTCGTCATGAATTTCAGATACTTTTTGCACTTCAAGAAAATGATTTCCTGAGCCAAGACTTCCCAGTTGAGGTGCACCTCTTTGTCTTGCTTTATCTGAAACTTTATTCGGATCGGCATTTTTTATTTGTCCATTTTCCTCACAAACGTCTGCATCATATGATGAACCATATCCATTATCAATTGCCCAATCTACGCCTCGTACAAGAACTTCATCGAGTTGAGAATGACTTAGATTTATTGCTCCTTTAGAACCAACACCAGAAGGAATTGAGCTAAAAAGATCAGTTACAAGTTCTTTTAGTTTTGCACGAACATCTTTTTCAGTTAAATTTGAGCGAAGTAATCTAACACCACAATTGATATCATATCCTACACCGCCAGGACTAATCATGCGTTCTTCAGCATCCATAGCTGCTACACCTCCTACAGGAAATCCATATCCTTCATGACCATCAGGTAATACTACGCTATGACCCACAATTCCAGGTATGGTTGCAACATTTTTTGCTTGCATAATAGTTCTATCTGCTAACATTTTCTGAAGTAATTCTTCATCAGCGTAGATCTTTACTGGAACTTTCATTCCAAGATTCGAATCTGCCTCAATAAGATACTCATTTTCTCCAATTTTTTTAGGAGTTACAGCAGACATAAGGAATGGTAAAATTTTACCTCAAGCCAATTTAAATCATAAGTAGATTTATTTTCGATGTTTTAAGAGAGTAATTGTTGGCAATTTTACCGATAGATAGCGGACGTTACGGTACTAAAGAAATGATGGATGTTTTTAGTGAGCAAAAAAAAGTAAATTATCAATTAGAGATTGAAGGAGCAGCTGCTATATCACAAAGTGAGATTGGAATTATTCCAAAAACAGCAGGTAGAACAATTC
>JACRND010000078.1:9925-12963 GCA_016234975.1 Nitrosarchaeum sp.
AGAATCAAAGAATTAGAGGCAAAAAGTGATCACGATACAGCTGCACTAGTTGAGTCATTAAGTGAAAAATGTACAAAAAATGTAAGACCATGGATTCATTATGGATTAACAAGTAATGATTTGGTAGATACTAGCAATTCTATGCAGATGAGAGATGCGTTACAAATCATTGAACCTAAAGTTGCAAAAATGGCATTACTGTTAGCAAAAAGGGCAGTTCAACATGGTAAAATTCCAGCAGTGGGTAGAACTCATGGTCAGCATGCCAGCATAATTTCATTTGGATTAAAATTTGCAAATTGGGCAGCAGAGATGGCAAAACATGTAGAAAGAATTGAAGAAATCAAGAAAAGAGTATTGATTTGTAAAACACTTGGAGTAGTTGGAACAGGATCATTAATGGGTGCAAAGTCACTTGAAGTTCAAAATAGAGTTGCAAAACGATTGAATCTTTTTCCGGCAGATGTAACGACACAAATAGTTCCCAGAGAAAGATATGCAGAATATGTATTTGAATTAGCACTGATCGGTGCAACTTTAGAAAAAATTGCAGTTGAAATTAGAAATTTACAAAGAACTGAAATCGGTGAAGTTGCCGAACAATTCAAGAAAGGTCAGATGGGAAGTAGTGCAGTTCCAGTAAAGAGAAATCCCATTAAAAGCGAAAGAATTTCATCGTTATCCAAAATATTACGTAGTCAAATAGCAATAACTTTTGAAAATATTCCATTATGGCATGAACGAGATCTTTCAAATTCAGCAAATGAGAGATTTGTGCTTCCTACAGCAGCTATTTTAGTAGATGAAATGTTAGAAACCATGACTAAAATAATTTCAAATCTGATTGTAAATGAGAAAAAAATCATAGATAATTTGTATATTACAAAGGGACAAATATTTGCAGAGTTTGTTTTAGAGGCATTAATTAAAAAAGGAGTTCCAAGATTTATTGCATACAGAGATGTACAAAGAGTTGCCTTTGAGGCAAAAGATAAAGAAATTCAATACATAGATGCAATTAAAAACGATAAAGCATTTTCAACAAAACTTACAAAAAAAGAAATTGATTCTATATTTTCTCCAGAAAAACATCTTGGAGCATCTCCATTAATTATAAGTAATGTTAATAAATTGGTTCAAGAAACAGTCAAAAAATTTATTTAGATTTTAGCAATACTTTGTGGATTTTAGAACCATATTGTAATGCTTTTTTTCTTTTGGTATATGAAATTTCAGGAACTCCCACGTCGCTTGCTAATTTTCGTATAATGTGTTTCCTAAGTAGATCTTCAGAATCATGAATTTTTTCAGATATAGGAATGGTTTTAGCAAATTCTATAAAATCAGAAGACAGCAAAGGTTGAATAATTTTAACATTAAATTCAGATGCGATTTGATTAACTGCTTTCATCATTTTGATTTCATTATCTAGTTTTGAATTCATAACTTCAAGAATTTTTGATTCTCCTTCAGTTATAGCTACTCGATAGGCATTATATCCACAGAATAGTTCATCTATTCCATTTGCAGTTACAACAATATTAATTCCTAAACTTTTTGCTAGTTTTGATACATAGTAAAACGCAATACAATTTTCATTCCAAGAGAGATTGTCTGTCTTTATTGTTTGTTTTATTTTAAGGGCTACATCTTGAAAAGTAGCAGAATTAATTTCTAAAACATTATGAACTAATTTCAACTGTTGATTAACTTCTTTTGCAAATAATACATCATGTGATTCTGAAAAACCAATAGTCAGTAAAGTTACATTATATCCTAGGTCTGAACAGATTTTGGAGATTAGCGTACTGTCAACACCTCCAGAAAATGCAATACCTATTTTCTTTTCTACTATGTTTTCTTTAATAGAATTTTTAATTTTATCAAGTAGTTCTTTTTTCATTTTATTCACTAGTTATCAGGTCATTTGTAATACAAAGCTACTATGACTAATCTCATCATCTAACTATTAATCTAGTATTTTAAATATAAAATTATGATGAGATTATCATCTGAATCCATAGATTATGAATTGAAAAACCTCAAAGGATGGACGGTTGTAAATAATAAGATACATAAAAAATTTGAATTTGATGACTTTAATCAAGCATTTGGGTTCATGACAAGGGCTGCAATGTACATAGAAAAAATGAATCATCATCCTGAATGGTTTAACGTATACAACAAGATAGTAGTGGACTTAACAACGCATGATGCTGGTGGGATCACTCAAAATGATATCAATCTGGCTAAGATTCTAAATTCATTAGAATAATTCCAAATTACTGAATAAAATAATTTTGTAATTTTGTGCGTTACAGAATTTATATACAGAGCTAAGCCAGTTGACTTCACATGGCGTCAAGTCCCACAATCCTAGATTCAGATTTTAGATATATTGACAAAAAAGGCAATCTAATGAGAACGAGAACTGAATTGACAATAGCACAAATGCTCTCGTTTCTTGATGAAGATTACGAATATGATTATAAATTATCATTGAAAAATGGAAGTTCTGTAACTGTGGATTTTAAAATAAAGAAGGGTTTGATCGAAGTAATTGATAATGAAGAAGATATAAAAAAATATAATGAAATCAAAGAGAATCTACCTGAAGAAAAAGTGATGGCCATTGGACATCCAAAATATACTGCACGAATTAAAGAATTACAAGATATAGTATTCTATGATAAAACACCTCAAACAGGATCAATATTTCTAGAAGATCCATCGTTTTCATTTGATTATGCACATATACTTCCTTTGGTGGAGAAATGTTCTATTCTACACGGACATACATCGTCAGTAATGGTAGAATTGGTTGGACAAATGAAAGATAATCTATTGGTAGATTTTGGAATAGCAAAAAAAATCATAAAAGAAGTTGTTACAGTATTTGATCATAAATTTTTCATTAACAGAAAATATCTAAAAAAAGAAGATGATTCTCACTATCAGATTCAATTTGATGGGCCAAAAGGGATGTTTGATATTCAAGTTCCAAAAAATACAGCATATCTCTTAGAAGGAGAAGCTAC
>JACRND010000119.1:0-1211 GCA_016234975.1 Nitrosarchaeum sp.
AATGAATCAGGAATATCATGAGTCCTGGGATAGGGTTAATGAAAAGGAGACTGGAAAAGGAAAAAGATGCTATTGCTTTAGCTGTTTCAGGTGTTGCAAAAAAATATGACATTCAACCAGAAAATATCAAGACATTGGAGACAAAATATGATGATAATTCAGGAGATTGGTATGTTGCACTTGGTTGGGATGAGAAAAAAGTTGTTATCCAGATGGATTCAGTGTTAGGAACAATTACAGAGATTAAGGAAATCTAACTAGTAAAAAAATTCTTATTAAAAATAATCTTAGGCATAAATTTTAGAGATTAATCATCATCATGAGATTTCTTATCTTTCTTTAAATCTTTTAGTTGGTTTTTGAGTTCTTTTTCTTGTGCTTTGAAGTTATTCTTTAAGGATTTAATCTGATTTTCTATTGTTTTTTTGTCGGTAGTTTCATCATGTTTACTGTCGTGTTCATGTTCATCATCATGTTTACTGTCGTGTTCATGTTCATCATCATGTTTACTGTCGTGTTCATGTTCATCATCATGTTTTCCGTTATGTTTACCATCATGGTCATCATAATGTTCATTGTTACATACACCAAGTACATCACCATGCTTTAGATGTGCAGAAATAGCATTTTCTGAAACAGAAATTGTATTCTTGTCTTTATGACAAATGTTGACTTTGTCATCGTCATGTTCATCATCAACAGAGGTAACAAGTACTGTAATTGTGGCAGAATTGCTGATATTTACTCCATCAGATACAGTATAAGTGAAAGAGTCTGTTCCATTGAAATTTGTCTTTGGGGTATAAGTTACAGTGGTGCCGTTTGTTGTGATGGTTCCGTTAGTTCCTTGTGTTATAGAATTGACTGTGAGTAGATCACCATCAACGTCAGAGTCATTGTTTAGCACTGGTATTGTGATTGATGTATCTTCCAGTGTAGATGCGGTATCATTTCGAGCTATTGGTGCGTCATTAATTGGATTCACAAATAATGTAACTGTGGCATTGTTACTGCTATGGGTTCCATTAGTTGCAAAATATGTAAATGAATCAATGGAATCAAAGTTCGGATTTGGTTGGTAGGTAAAGCTTCCATCCAAATTTAGTGTAAGGGTTCCAAAACCAACATTGGTTTGTATAATTGCAAAGATATCACTGTCAATATTTGTGTCATTTAATAAAACTCCCATAGGAGCCACAGTTAGAATTGAA
>JACRND010000119.1:1220-5959 GCA_016234975.1 Nitrosarchaeum sp.
AGAATTGAATCTTCATTAACTGAATAGAAATCGTCTTTAGCTATTGGTCCTATTTGTGCAAATGCAAAACTGGATGAAAAAGCTCCTGAGATCAGAACAGCGAACAGAAATAGTCCTGAAAGTTTTTGCATGATTGAGAAATCTTAGAATTACATTTAACCAACAGGCAGAAAAGATCAGTAACAATGCTAAGAAATAGTTATAAGAAAAGATCCTCAGCGAATAAGGTTACAAGCAATAAAGAAATTTAATTATAGAATAATTTCTCATAGCAATATGACTAGAGCAATTGTTCTTGGTGGTTCTAGAGGGATGGGCAAGGCAATTTCAGAATCACTAAAATCAATAGGAATTGATGTTTTTGCAGCATCGAGAAATGACATAGATACGTCAAATTTGGATAGTGTGAGAAAATTTGTTCAGATTCATAATAATACGGATGTGCTAATCCTCAATACAGGTGGACCTGCAGCCAAAGAATTTGCAAACATAACAGAAGAAGAGTGGAACAAATATCACAATCAGTTATTTTTGGGATTTTGTATAATTTTACAAAACATCAAAATCAATGAGGGTGGATACATATTTTTGATTAGTTCCAGTGTAATCAAAGAGCCTAATGCAAAGTTGATAATATCATCTGCATATCGTGCTGCGTTTAGTGAAGTCTTTAAAATTCTAAGCAAAGACTATGCAGCAAAAAATATCAGTTGCATCAACATTGCACCGGGACTAATCAATACAGATAGAACAAAAGAACTGATAGAGAACATTGAAGAATATAAAAAATCATTACCAATGAAAAGATTAGGAGAACCAGAAGAGATTGGAAACTTTGTCAAAGCTATCATTCAAAATAAGATAAAGTATCTTTCAGGTGTTGTAATTAATTTTGACGGTGCTAATTCAAGTTATATTTTTTAAGATTATTTTTTGAATTGAACGTTTGGTGCATCTGGGATTGCAATCAGTCCACCTTCACGTAGTTGTTGCAATAATTGCATTACCTCTTTTTCTACTTGATTTCTTTGTAGTCCTGTTTGTTGTGCAAATATATCAACTAGTTCGGTAACTTTGCGTTGTCCATTGCAAGACTTCCAAAAGTCTACAATTGCTTGATTAACCATGAATCCTTGTTCATGTTCATTAGCTAGTACCATTGAACCGTCTTCTTGTTGTACTAGTTTGCCAACTCCTTGAGGCATTGCAGTCTCATAATTGATTGGTGCAGGAGTAGTCATTGCCTTACTCATATTTTTGATTTTTGCTTTTCCTTCTTCAGTCATACTATCCATCGTCCATTTTGGTTCCCAAACAATATCGACTTTGACGTTATTTACTCCAGGAACTTTTTTTGCATATCTTGTTACATCTTGGACTAGTGTCTCATGTAGTGGACAGCCTTGTGTGGTCATGGTCATTTTTATATTGACATTGTTGTCTTCCACCACATCAATTCCATAGATTAATCCCATCTCAACAATATTTAGCGGAACTTCAGGATCCATGCATTGCTTTAAGGAATCTCTTATGGCTTGTGCAGTGACGGTACTCATATTGTTAAATGCATATTTAAAATCAATAAAAACTTTCTATTAGTTAGCTTGAAATAATTTTTTGATGGATTCTTCGTATGGCGGTTTAGCCACACCTTTTTCAGTAATTATTCCAGATATCAGTTCAGGCGGAGTCATATCAAATGCAGGATTTATGACATTGATATCATCAGGGGCTGTTTTTTTATCACCAATTCCAGTTACTTCGGTTCCCTTTCGCATTTCAATAATTACATCTTTGGCATCACTTTTCATATCAAATGTAGATAATGGTGCTGCAACATAAAATGGAATTCCATGTTGCTTTGCCATAGTTGCCACTTGATATGTTCCAATTTTATTAAAGACATGACCAGTTCTTACAATTCTGTCTGCTCCAACTATGACTTTGTCTACCAGTCCATTTGCCATTGAATATCCTACAGCAGTATCTGGAATTAGACTGACATCAAATCCATCATGTTTTAGCTCAAATGCTGTTAGTCTAGAGCCTTGTTGTATCGGTCTTGTCTCAGTAGCTATGACTTTGATGTTTTTTCCACTTTCCCTTGTTGCTCTAATTACACCTAATGCTGTTCCATATGCCACTGTAGCTAGTGCACCTGCATTACAATGAGTCATTATAGTATCATTGTTATCAAATAGAACGGAGCCGTATTTTCCCATGGTTTTGTTAATTTGTATATCTTCTTCTGCCATTTTTTTTGCTTCATTGATTATAGATTCTTTGATATGTTCAACTATAGTTCCAGAATTTGCGACTTGCATGACTTTATCTAATCCCCATTTCAGATTTACAGCAGTGGGTCTAGTTTCATAAAGAATTTTTCTTGCTTTTTCTAGATCAGAAATTAATTCATCTTTTGTAGTTGCTTTGCTTTGTAAAGATGCCAAAGCCAAGCCAAATGCTCCTGACACTCCAATAGCAGGAGCTCCTCTTACAACTAGAGTTCTAATAGCATCTGCTACTTGGTTATAATCATCATATTTTACAAATATCAATTGATTTGGTAATTTGGTCTGGTCAATCATGATTACTTTGTTATCTTTCCATTCTACTGTTCTTAAAGAAGAATCAATCATAACATCGTCCATGAATCATCTCAAAATCAGGCTTTTTAAAAATCAATTGGAAAAATATGCATTGACAAATAATTTTCATTAATCTAAAAGAATAATTGCATCTAGAAACCAAAATTGTTAGGTAATTTAAGTAAGCCAACGATTTTAATTCGGTAGTTTACAAGTAAGAAAACCTACATCCATCAGGATTGTCAGAAATCAGGTGAGAAATACACCACAAGAGTTTAAAGAGATATGCAAGTATTATTAATTATGAACGCTACGCAAGAAAAAGTATACACTGTAATTATAGAGCAAGATGATGATGGAATTTACATAGCAAAGGTTCCAGATATTTTAGGATGTTATACTCAGGGAAAAACAGTAGCAGAAGCAACAGATAGGATAAGAGAAGCTATACGCGCTTGCAGTAATGATGAAGATGTAAAGCCTCTCAGATTTGTTGGAATACAACAGATTCAAGTGTAATGAAACTTAACATTGTTTCTGGTAGAGACATGTGTAAAATTCTTGAAAAAATAGAATTTAAGAAAGTTCATCAAGTTGGAAGTCATGTCAGGTATATTCATTCAGATGGACGTAAAACAGTTGTTCCAGTGCATAGCAATGAAATGTTAGGAAGAGGTTTGATTAATGAAATTCTCAAACAGGTAAAACTATCAAGAGATGAATATGAAAAACTTCGTTTAAAGATTTAATCGATGTTTTCTAGACTCATTTATGCAGAAATATTCATGATTTTTTTATTTTCTGATTTTGTTTTATCCTTTAGATATTCTAATGCAAGTTGAATAGCTTCTTTCATGTTTTTCTTTAGCTCTTCTAATGTGTCTCCTTAACTAATTCTCTACCGTGTATTGTAGAAAGTTTTTTCAAATTACAATGGATTCTATTGCCTTTTCTCTTAATACAAACAAATGAAGCTCAAGTGCTTTTAGATAGTTTTTTTTGGCATCTTGTAAATTTTTACCTGTACCATAAACTCCTAATGCAGAACATGTAATAGAATAGGAACCTTCATCTTCTTTGATTACTTTAGTTTTGATATCCTTTATCTTAACTGACATAAGATATGATTATCAGCTTTAATTATTTAAGTTTCTTTATCTGATGCTAAATGATTCAAATTTTGGAAGCAGATAGAACTAACTAATCCAGATATGTTCTAAAGACCATAGTGATCAAATTTTGACTGTCTCTTGCAGTGCAGTTTTTTATATTCTAGATGGATAGAAATTTCATTTTCAGGAGAATCCAAGATTGTGGATGCAAAACATATTTCATAAGACTTGAGAACTGGATGTCCATCACATGAAAGGGGCAATATTGAAAAGAATCTCAAGAAACTTGTAAAAGAAAATCTTGTCTTGCAGCATCCTACGTCATATGGGATGCAGTATGCGTTAAATCCGCGACGATTATCTGATATTATGAAAATTCTCGGCATAGATAATTGAGATCATCCTTATCAAAGAATGCTCTTGATTGTTTTTCTAATTTCAGTTATCTTTTGTGGATTTAGGTAGTCAATAATTTCTTTTATCTTAATTACAAATTCTTTGGTTTTAGTAAGTCTCTGATGAGTCTATTCTTACCACTACGTTGTAATACTGTGCATCTATCCGATCTTCTTTAGCTTGTCTCAGATATTGCATAAGTTGCGGCGAGATGTCTTTTCCAAGTAGATATCTGTCAAGATACTTCAAATTCATATCTTGAGATTTCAGTATATGAGGAGTCAATACCGTGGGGCTAGTTTGTTCTAAAATCTCAATTATTGGCTCTTTTCACTGCAATGTCTAATGACAACTTGCGGATGGATCTACTTTGTAATGATTCTAGATTAAGCTTGTACATTTTGGCCTTACCTACAGTCCTGTTGTTAATGACAACTCCTTGTATCTCTAATCGTTTTATCTCGTCAAATGCTGTCTTAAATGAGACTCCTGAATTTTTGGCAATATCGGTTATAGAATAATCCCACTCATCAAATACACATAGAAAATCCAATATTTTTGACGTACTACCCGGAAACACGTACTCTAGAGGTCCTAGTTGAAGAGCCTTTTGTCTATGTTCTGCATCCTCGATAATCATCTC
>JACRND010000120.1 GCA_016234975.1 Nitrosarchaeum sp.
TACAAAATGTACTTTCAAATTAACAAAGTAGAAGGCGATAAAGCTACTACAATTTTTAAGAGATATGAGTATTCCAAAGAATTTTTGCGTAGTTTGATTAGACGTGGTTCATCTAGAATAAATTTCATCATAGATATCAAAACTAAAGATGGATATGTCTTTAGAATCAAAGTACTTGCTCTTACACATAGGCAACTTAACACATCTAGAAAACATGCATTACGATTGATTGCAAGAGATGTAATTAACAATACAGTACCTCAAATGACAGTTGATCAATTCGTTCAGGCTACATGTTACAGCAAGATTAATTCAGATATCATGGCTGCATTTAAGAAAGTTATCAGAGTAAGACATGTAGGTCTTGAGAAAGTTAAGCTTATCAGAACAGCAGAAAAAGAAATAGCATTACTTGAAGCCTAAGCAACAATTGCATTATTACAGATAATGGTTGACAAATTAGAAGTTACAATCGATGTAATAATACATGCCACAGAAGATATTTCAAAATTCTTGAAATCTTTTGAAGAAATATTTGAGTTAAAAGAAGAAGATTTTATAGTTAATCAGACTACGGGTCATTTTGAGAATCCAATAACAATACTAAATGCCAAAATTGAAAAAAACCAAGCTCAGAAATTTATTGAGAAATTAGTAAGGTCATTATCAAATGATCAAATAAAGGAGTTGATTGAAGAGATAGAAGAAAGAACAGTAGATTCCAGATTTCACATCAGACTAGATAAACAAGAATTCGTTAAAGGAAATCTGATGTTTAAGGAAAAAGATGCAATAAAAGTGAAGATTCACACTCCAATTTACAACAAAAAAGATACAGTCAAAATATTCAGTAAAATATTCCAAGTTGCCAACTAGATTAAATAGGAATGATGAAGTAATTCAATTTGGGAATGAGGAGATAATAGCCGCTCCAGTCTGAGCGAAAGCTTTGAAGACGCCGCGACGAACCGACCCCATTTTTGAATCGATCACAAGCATCAGATATTTCCTATTCTATAATCATGGTATTATTTTAAATACGGATAAACGGCGCGTTCTTTCGTGTCAGATTACGACGTTATAATAGCTGGAGGAGGATTAGCAGG
Source organism: Nitrosarchaeum sp. (assembly GCA_016234975.1). Classification (GTDB taxonomy): domain Archaea; phylum Thermoproteota; class Nitrososphaeria; order Nitrososphaerales; family Nitrosopumilaceae; genus Nitrosarchaeum. Next base: position 1,107 of record JACRND010000120.1, read on the forward strand.
AACTATTGCTGCCCAGTCAGTTTCACATTATTCTAATCAAGGATTAAAGATTCTAGTAATTGACAGAAACCCATCAAACCTACCGGGAATGAAAAGTGTTGCAGGTTGGATTTGTGGAGATGCAGTTAGTAAAGAAGCTGTAGATTTCATGACAAATAGAATCAAAGTGAATTGGAGCGCACCAGAAATTGAACATAAAGTCAAAGGTGTAATGGCATTTTCTCCAGACAGAGAAACATCAATTCCATTTGATGGTGCAGGGTATATGCTTAACAGACAAGTTCTACCACAACGTCAAAACGAAAGAACATTAGCAATGGGGGTAGATTTTGATTTTGAAATTAATCTCACAGGATTATTGTATGACGGAAATCAAGTGGTAGGAGTTCAAGGAATAGACTACAAAACAAAAACACCGTACAAAAGGACATCCAAAGTTGTAATTGATGCAACCGGAATGACATCCATGCTTCGAAATCAGATTTCCAATACAACAAAGATGGAAAGAAAAGTAGATCGTAAAGATGTAGAATCAACAGGGAGACACATTATGTATTTTGATCAGGGGAAAGAAGATCTAACTGAATTCAATCCTGATTACTGTATAATTCATCTTGATCAAGATATTGCTCCAGGAGGATATGGATGGGTATTTCCAAAAGGAAAAAACAAAGTCAATATTGGCTTAGGTGTTGAGAAAACACTCCTTGAAAAACGAAATCAAAGATTAGGAAAAAATGATAATGTGTCTATGTTGATTAATCAATATGTTGAAAGAAATCGTGCAATAAAAAATCCAAGACTTTCAGAAGATCCTCAAGATAAGAATAATGCAACAGGTAATTTCCAAGTTTCAGTAAGAAGACAAAATGATTGTATGGTTGCAAATGGATTTGTTCTGGTCGGTGATTCTGCATGGATGCCAAAACCACTTGATGCGGGCGGTATTGGTCCTGCACTAGTTGCTGGAACTATTGTTGGAAAATGTGTAGTAGAATCAATTCAATCAGGTGATGTTACTGAGAAGGGATTATGGAAATATAATAAAGAATTCATAAACGAATACGGTTACAAAACAGCAGGGCTAGAAATTTTCAGAAGACTAATTCAAACACTTACAAACGAGCAAATTAGTTATGGAATGAAACATTTTTTGGGCAATATGGATGTGGAGGCTATTTCAAAAGGAGAGCATCCAGATTTTTCTAATGTTACAAAATTAGGAATGATGATTAGAGGTGCTCTTAACAAAAAACTTGCTGATGGTTTGCGTTTTACTACACAACAAAACAGGCTATTGACAAAACATTATTACGATTATCCTGATTCCCCAGATGGATTTGATGACTGGAGTAAAAAACTACATCAGATTCTTGATGAGTCTAATGCTAAATTATCTCAATATCAAAACTAAGCTTTATTTGTAAACTGGGATCTTAAAAAATATCAAATGTTAAAAGAAGTATCATATTTAGATTGGAATAATTCCATTTACATTTTAAACAAAGCACATCAAGCGGATCTATTTGTATTGATAATTGGTCCAAAGGGTACTGGAAAAACATCTCTAGTCAGAGATTTTGCAAAGAGTAAAAACATGAAATTGGAATCAATAAATTTTAGCCTCAGAACACGAGAGAGTCATCTTATTGGAACAAAAACCTTAACGAATGGAACAGTGAGTTTTGATGAAGGTCTCCTGATTAAATCGATGAAAGAAGGTAGTATGTTGTATCTAGATGAAATAAATTCTGCCGAAGCTGATGTCTTACTCCGATTAGATGAAGCACTAGATGACAGACGACAAATTATTCTAAAAGAATCTACAGGAGAAGTTGTAAAAGCAAAAGAAGGATGGTTTGTAATTGCGACAATTAATCCACTTACACATAGTGGAACCAAAGAATTGCCACCACAATTACTCAGTAGATTTCCAGTTAGAATTAGTCTAGAATATCCACCTGAGGATATAGAATTAGAAATTGTTAAGAAACATGTTTCTGGAAATTATGATTCTGAGATTGTTCAGGCAATTAAACTTGCAAATATACTAAGACAGGCAGCTGCCGTTGAAGAATTATTTTATTCTCCAAGTTTAAGGGAAACAATAGCATTTGGAAAATTATTAGAGGGTGGAATGTCTCCCAAAGAATCAGCAAAAATTGTTTTTGGTAATGTGTATACACAATGGGGAAATATAGAATATCAAAAAGTAAATGACATCATTACCTCAATGTTTGGTAATTAGATGCAATCATTACAATTACAAAATGAATCATTAGTTGAGATTGCCACGTTCTTAGTCAGAAGATGGTCTGAAAGAGAAAATGTCACAATTGAATTTTCAGACAAAATAGAAACAAAAACTAGATTAAAAGAAAATAGAGTCATCTTAACACCAATCGAAAAAAGAATAGGAGATGATTTTCAAAGATACAGGCAATTTAGAACCTCATTATGGTATGAAGCCATGAGAATAAAATTTTGTAAAAAAATTCTTAGTAATGACCATGCATTTGGATTTATTCTAAACACTATGGAAACTCGTAGGGTGGAACAATTAGGTAGAAAGCTTTGGAAAGGCATGGATGAAGAGATCATCTTCAATTATGCATACATGCTCGTATCTAGACCACAATTACATACAGTTTATGGAAAAGCACGAATTGTGGAAGCATTTTACCAATATTTTATGTTTGGAGCGTTAAAGGGTGAAATACAATCCAGTCATTTTGAAAGAATAAAAAAAGCAGCAGTATTTGCTAAAAAAATTGTAGATGAAGCTATAGAGAAAGAATACGATACAGAATGGTTGGAAAAAAATGTGACTGAAATTATTAAAATTTTGGATATAGATTCATTGCTTACAATTCCTATTTCGTTACCATTTATGAAAGCAGGTATGACTGTTTCAGAAGAAGAGTTATTGAAATTCCTGACAGTGGTTTCAAAAAATAAAGAAGGGGATTTTGGAAAAATTGATCCAAAGGATGCATTAAACGGAGACAAAATCTATGATGAATACAAAGTATTACTAGATGAAAATAAAAAAAATGACAATAAAGGACTGACTTCTGAATTAATAGGAGTTCAAATTCCAAATGCAATTAATATTGATGAGACAATAATTTATGACATAAATTTGATAAGCAATCTAAAAACGAAATTTAGAGAATTAAAATCAGGATGGAAAGAGCAACATCTTAGTAGTGGAGATGAGTTTGATGAAGAAAATTACATTGAAGGAAACGATCCATTTTTTACAGATGTTAAAAAATCAATCAAAACGAGAATAGTTATTTTATTAGATCATTCATCAAGTATTGCATCAGATGCATTAGAATACAAAAAAGCAACACTGGCGCTTTGTGAGGTATTAGCATATCTGAAAGTAAAATTTGCAGTTTATGCATTTAATACAGATAATAGATCTGTTGTGTGTTGGTTGATAAAGCCAGACAATATGAAATGGAATAGTATTTCAGCCAAAAGATTAGCACAAATTGTTGCAAATGGATCTACTCCATTAGCAGAAGTATATGACAAAATGTTTCCCACATTACAATCAAAAAGACCAGATATCTTTTTGACGCTAACTGACGGAGAACCATCAGATCCAGATGCAGTTCGTATAATGATCAAGTCATTGAAAAATCTTGGAATCAAGATGGTAGCCCTAGGTTTAGGATCAAACACAGTTAGAGCCACCATGATTGCAAATAATTTAAGACATTTAGGATATGAGAAGACTTTGGCAGTAAGCAGATTAAACGATATTCCAAGTAAAGTGATCAGAATTTTAGAATCATGAAATTTGTGTAATAACACTTGAATTTAACATAAAAACAAGATCAAAAACTTCTAAATTTGGTAACAAAATACATCAAAGTATGACCAATATCGAGATGACAACGGAGGAGATCTATGAAAATATTCAGAATAAAGTACCGTTATTAATTTTAGATCTAAGATCACCGGAGAACTATATGGTAGGGCATATCGAAGGATCTGCAAATGCCAAATGTACCAATATGCAACAAAAACAGGCAATTATGTCAAGACTTCCAAAGGATCAAAAAATAATTCTTATTGATGATGACGGAAATGAAGCATCACAAAATGCCAACATGTTAGCAAGATTTGGTTTTGATGCACATTATCTCAAAAATGGAATAAAAAGTTGGAATAAAACACTAGTAAAAAGCAAACAAGATACTATAATTTCAAATGAAAAATTATGGAATTCTTTAAAGAGTGACAAAGATGTATTTTTACTAGATGTTAGAGAACCGATGGAGTTTGCAGAATTTAAAATTCCAGGAGCTGTAAATGTTCCATTATCAGAGTTATTCACATCAAGTGTAGGAGAAAGAATTCCAAAAGATAAGAAGATAGTAACTATATGTTCTCATGGAAATAGATCAATGGTGGCTACCTTTGCACTTGCACAGAAGGGAATTGAGTCTACATCTTTGGAAGGAGGAATGTCTAAGTGGAATCAGGTTCTTAATGCAAATACAGCAATTAAAAATGCAGATTTAACAATTATTCAAGTTGAAAAAGTTGGAAAAGGATGTTTATCACATATTGTTGGATCTGATGGTCAAGCACTAGTAATTGATCCAAATTATCCGCCCTCAAAATACATTGAATTTGCAGAAAAAGAAGGATTAAAGATTATCAAAGTCATAGATACACATCAACATGCAGATCATGTCTCAGCAGCTAGAGAATTGGCAAAAATTACAAAAGCTGAATTGTATTTTAGTGCAAAAGAAGAATATGAAATTGAACACAAAAAAGTAGACGAGGGAGATATAATTCCTGTTGGGAGAAAACAGGTGCAAGTGATACACACTCCTGGGCATACTGCAGGAAGCATGACATTCGTAGTTGATGATAAATATGCATTTACGGGTGATACGTTATTTGTAGAATCTGTTGGAAGACCAGATCTTCGAGATAAGGCAGAAGAATTTGCAAAGGATTTGCATGATACTATTCATAAAAAATTATTAAAACTTGGATCAAATACAATGATATTTCCAACTCATCATGGTGAAGGAATAAAACCAACTGAAAATGGAATATTTTACACCACACCAGAAATGGCCAAAAAATTGACATTAGTAGATTTGAGCAAAGAAGAATTTGTAAACAAAGTTGTTAGTATGACTACTCCTAGACCAATGAATTATTCAATTGTAATCAAAGTAAATAAAGGATCAATTTCAATTATTGAAGAACAAGTACCAGATTTGGAGATGGGGCCAAACAGATGCAGCATACAATAATCTTAAAAATCAATTTTTTAAAATATTCGAAAATACTAGAGGAATTGATTTGAAGTGTTTATCAATATCACAACCTTTTGCAGATTTAATAATTTCTGGAAAAAAAACAATAGAATTGAGAAAATGGAGTACGAATTTTCGTGGAGAATTTTTGATTCATGCACCAATCAAAATAAAAATAGAGGATCGTAAAAGATTAAAAATTACAAAAAAATTAGATACAGGTGTAATTGTTGGAAAAGCTGAGATTTATGAGGTAAAAAAATATAATTCATTAAAAGAAATAAAAAAAGATCAAAAATTTCATTTTGCTTCAAAAAATTTTCAAGGTAAAACTTTTGGATTCAAGATAAAAAATGTAAAACCATTAAGAATTCCAATTCCATGGAAAGGACAATTAGGATTATTCGATGTGGAATTATCAAAAGCAAGAATCAAAAATAAAGACATTGTAACTGACATCATAGATGAAGAATATCGTTATCAGTGGATTGGACATCATTGAGGACATACACAAATTATTGGAAAAAATCGGACTAGTATATATAAAGGACCTATTTAAAGTCCGTCGATATGCCTCAAACAAAGCCTATTGTTAGTGTTGAAAATGTAGTTGCTTCTGCATCAGTAGACCAAAAAATTGATCTTAACGAAATAACTGAAAAATTTCCTGACACTGAATATCACCCCGAGCAATTTCCAGGATTGGTCTTTAGATTGCAAAATCCAAGAACTGCAACACTAATTTTTAGAACTGGAAAAATGGTATGTACAGGTGCAAAATCAGAAGATATGGCGATCAAAGCAGTCAACACAGTAGTTCAAAAGTTACGAAAAGGTAAAATCAAAATTAAAAATGATGCAGTGATCACAGTACAAAATATCGTAGCGGCGATCAACCTAGGTGGTAAAATTCACTTAGAAAAAGCAGCCAGAACACTACCAAGAAGCATGTATGAACCCGAGCAATTTCCAGGATTAATTCATAGAATGTTAGACCCAAAAACAGTCATATTGTTATTTGCCTCAGGAAAGCTAGTTTGTACTGGTGCAAAAAAAGAATCAGACGTATATCGTTCTGTTCATAATTTACATTCATTGTTAGAAGAAAAAAATCTAATGATATATGATCAGTAAAACAGTTCTCATATA
>JACRND010000121.1 GCA_016234975.1 Nitrosarchaeum sp.
AGATCCATTAACTGTATATCGTGATCTATCACAATAGCTGTTTTTCCAAATGATCTGACAAATTTTTGCAAGAATTTTGCAATAGTTATTCTGTCTTCTACATCTAAAAATGCAGATGGCTCATCTAATGCATAAAGATCCACTTTTTGTAAAAGACATGCAGCAACTGAAACTTTTTGCAATTCACCACCTGATAGATTTTTTACTGATTTATTGTACAGTTTTTTAATTTTTAATGGATCTAGTATTTGCTCTTCTTCCTGACTTCCTTCAATTGGACCTCCATTTGCCTTGTCTAATAATGTAATAACTTCTGTATCGATATCGTTTTGAAGATATTGCGGTTTATATGCAATTTTTATTTTTTTATCAATATCTCCTGAATCTGGTTTTTCTACACCTGCAATCATCTTCATCAATGTTGTTTTTCCAAGTGCATTTGCACCCATTATCCCTAATACTTCTCCTTTTCTTACTCTGCCAGGCTCAACAGTAACTGAGAATGATGCATATTTTTTCTCCAATTTTGGATATGACATAATTTCACTCCCTTCTTGAAATTCATCAGTAGATGAGGAGGATACATCAAAAGAAAATTTTTTGTCTCTAAATCTAACATTTTCAGTTGGCAGATAACCATCAAGAAACACATTGATTCCAATTTTGGTTGATAATACACTAGAAACTATTCCATACGCTGCAGGTTCACCATAAAGCACTTCGATGTAATCACTAAGAAAATCAAGTAATGTTAAATCATGTTCAACAACCATTACGCTTTTTCCAATTTTAGCTAAACTTTGAATTACTCTTGCTACACTTTTTCTTTGAAAAACATCATTGTATGACGATGGTTCATCAAAAAAGTAAAACTCTGTGTCTTTTGATGCAACAGCTGCTATTGCTAATCTTTGAAGCTCTCCACCACTAAGTTCTTTGAGATTTTGTTCCATCGAATTTTCTAATCCTAATTCTTTGATTAACTCTCTTGATATTCCCCGTTCATCATATTTTTCAATCAACTCTTTTCCAGTTCCATCAAATGCTTGTGCAACATGATGTACTTGTTGTGGTTTAATTGATGCTCGAAGCTGTTTGTTTTTAATTTTTTCAAAATGAGATTTTAGTTCTGTTCCACCATAATACTTTAAAATTTCATCCCATTCTGGAGGATTTTCATATCTTCCTAAATTTGGTTTTAAATTTCCAGAAAGAATGTTTACTACAGTACTTTTTCCCATTCCGTTTCTACCTAGTAATCCTACAACCTCTCCTTTTCTCGGTGTAGGTAATTTGTACAATCGAAATGAATTTGGACCATACTGATGAATTTTATCCGATGCTAACTCTGATGCTAAATTAACAATAGTGATTGCTTCAAATGGACAAACTTTGACACATATGCCACACCCATTACAAACATCTTCGTCTATCTGGGCTTTTTTTGTCTCTTCGTTAAGTATGATACAATCAGCCCCTGATTTGTTGACTGGGCAATATTTTATGCACTCCAAACCACACTTTTTTGGCTGGCAAAGGTCCTTGTCCAGTACTGCAACTCTGTGAGTCATGTCGTAATTCGGTTATTCCTTGCTTTATACCTCTTTTGAACTATCTAAAATAGGGCGTTACCTTAATAGATAAGAATCTGTCAACATTGTTCAAGCCGGCCATAGCGTTAGGGTGCGACCCAATCCCATTCCGAACTTGGAAGTCAAACCTAATGTCGCTGTTGTGCTACTAAGATGCGAGAGCTCTTGGGAAGCAACAGTGCTGGCATTTTCTATTCTTCTTCTAATCAATCTTTTAATATGGAATTTATGATTTGTATTATGATTTTAATGCCTAACTGTGTTGTTTGTGGACAACAATTCTCAGATGATATACGGTTTCTAAATCACATGATGGATAAACACGGTTTTAGAAATCCAAATACTGACAAACCAGATAGAAACAGTAGGGGTTACTAGTTTAATCTAATTCTTTTAAAATATCTTTCAGTGTTGCTATTTCATCATTTAGAAAATCAACAGTTGCAATAACACTTGTTTTAGCACTTTCTGATATGTTGTATTTCAATTCTTTCTGAATTAGTTCTGTAAGCTGTTCACGCTCCATTATAAGATCACTTAACCGCATTATTGCATTTTCAACAGTCATTACTTTTCTCCAATTTTATGTATGTGGCCATCTGGATGTACACATTGATTCCCTATGTGTTTGTAGTGTATGTAATCATGACCTGTATGATGTATATCATTACAATTACAAGAACTCTCTTTTATCATGTTATGCTAATGATATTTTTGTATAATAACATAGAAACTAATTTTCAATAATGATATTGATCTAATTTATATTTTTGAACCTATGTGTTTTGTAAATAATCCAGAATTAATCTTACTCCAAAACCTGTAGCGCCTTTTGGATTGTAAGGCTTGTCTTTTGTTGCTATTTGTGTCCATGCAACACCTGCAATATCAATATGAGCCCAAGGTGTATTTTCAAGTGCGTTTCTTAAAAATGCCGCAGCAGTAATTGTGCCTGCAGCTCTTCCAATTCCAACATTTTTCATATCTGCAACATCTGATTTTACCATATCCATATAGTCATCATTTAATGGGAGCTCCCAAATCTCTTCCGTCGTTCTTTTTGATGATTCTTTGATCTTCTGTGTAAGTTCATTATTATTTGAAACCATACCTGCCATGTTCGTACCTAATGCAATTATGCATGCTCCAGTCAATGTTGCAAAATCAATAATTGCCCTTGGTGAATATTGTTTTTCTCCATAAGATAACGCATCTGCTAAAATCAATCTGCCTTCGGCATCTGTATTTAAAATCTCTGCAGTTTTTCCACTGTATAATTTTATGATGTCTCCGGGTCTATATGATTCTCCACCAGGCATATTTTCAACTGATGGAATAATCCCTACCAAATCTATTGGCAATTTTAATTCTGACACTGCTTTCATTATTCCAATTACTGTACATCCACCACATTTATCAAATTTCATTTCATCCATTTTTTCACCAGGTTTTAATGAAATCCCACCGGTGTCAAATGTTACTGCTTTACCGACTAATACAACTGGTTTTTTATTTCGAGAATTATGACTATATTCTAAAATTATTAGTTTAGGTTCATTTTTACTTCCCTGTCCTACTGCAGTAATTCCACCGAATCCTTTCTTTTTGAGCTCATTTTTTGAAATTATGGTGCACTTCATGTTATTCTTTTTTGATATTATCCTTGCAAAATTTGCTAATGTTGCAGGTATGCATTCGTTTGGAGGCAGATTGGCAATATTCTTTGCATATATTGCTCCATCAGAAACAATTTCTGCAATTTTTATTGCTTTTGAAATTTTTTCTGATTTAGAAACTAAAATCGTAAGATCTGGAATATTGTTTTCTTTTTTTGATTTATATTTTTCAAATTTATAAAGAGACATTTTACATCCTTCTACTATCTGAGATACTGATAAAACAGGCTCAATCAGGGAACTTGGTGGCACTATTATGGAAAATTCTTTTAGTTTTAACTCTCTGGCTTTTTGAGCAATTTTACCTGAAACATATCTTATGGTATCATTAGTGAATTTCTCTTTTTTACCTATTCCTGCTAAAAGTATTCTTTGTGTTGCTCTACCTGTAGCCGGAATGACCGATATTTTGCCAAATACTCCACCCATATCATTTATTGATTGTTTTACTAATGGAATGAATTTAAAATCCACATTTCCTAATCCCAGTATTTTATCTGAATCTTCTAAGATAAATCCACAAAGCATCATTGTTTTTTTAGAACTATTTGGATTTTCTACTCTTATCTTCATTATTATAAAAGTCTGAGTTTCGATGTGCTATTTAGATTTACTATAGTCTATTTTTTTACTATTTGAGAATAAACTTGCAGATCTTATAAAAACAGCTTTTACAGTTCTGCATTCATGTCTACATTTTTCATCTACTTTAATTCCATTTGATTTTCTTCTATTTGTTGTAATTATTACTTTTAGCAATGGTAAAAGAGCAGATCTTCCACCATATGCTATTTTTTCATCTATTAGCCAAAACATGTCTAATGCTGATTCTCCCAATATTGTTTTTCTCAGTTTTACCCCAAATTCTGAATAATGTCCGATCATTGTCAAATTACCTCTTGTAAGAAATTCAATCATTTTTGCAAATTTCACACACAAATAACATTGATTATCATAAACTATTGTTGTAGTTTTTTCTTTGGTACTCACAATATCCCTTAGTAGCCATCAAATTAAAATTTTGCAGAAGTAGATTTTTATTAAATTTGTGAAGGGATGTAATCGAGAAATGGGCCTTAATTATTATCAAATCAAGAAAAATGTTCTACGTGCCCGTAAATTAGTGATTAAAGCAACAAACAATGCTGGTTCTGGTCATCCAGGAGGTTCTTTTTCAATGGCTGAAATTCTAGGATGTTTATTTTACAAACATCTGCTATATGATCCTAAAAATCCACAATGGGATGATCGAGATCGATTAATATTATCTAAGGGACATGCCGCACCTGGTTTATTTTCAAACATGGCTATTGCAGGTTACTTTCCAGAATCTGAACTTGAAACTTTACGAAAATTTGGTAGTAAATTACAGGGACATCCAGATCTAAAATGCCCCGGAGTTGAATTTTGTGGAGGTTCTTTGGGAACTGGACTGTCTTATTCTGTAGGCGTTGCGCTTGCTGCAAAAATTGATGGGAAGAATCACCACGTCTATACCATAATGGGTGATGGTGAGTCTGATGAAGGGCAAGTATGGGAAGCTGCAATGACTGCTGCAAAATATAAAGTAGATAATCTTACAGCCTTCTTAGATAGAAATTTTATCCAGCAAGATTCTTACACTGAAAAAATTATGCCCTTAGATGAAAAATTGGAAGGCGATGACATTTCTGAAATGTGGAAAGATGCATCAAGATGGAAGACTGGTGATAAATGGAGATCATTTGGTTGGAATGTAATTGAAATAGATGGACACAGAATTGAACAAATTGACGCTGCAATCACTAAAGCAAATTTAACAAAAGGCATCCCATCAATAATTATCGCTAGAACAATTAAAGGAAAAGGAGTTGAACACATGGAAGATAATCCACAGTGGCATGGAAAAGCTCCCGACTCTGACGTATTTCCAATAATTAATTTGGAACTCGATTCACAGTTTATGATTGCACCTTCAATCATTGCAGGTGATATGACAAATCTTGAAAATGAAGTAAAACGCTGTGTAACTGGAAGATCTGATTACATTCATCTTGATGTAATGGATGGGCAATTTGTTTCAACCAAAACTTTTGATCATAGAAAAATCAAGGAATTACGACCTTTAACTGTAATTCCATTCGATTCTCACTTGATGATTAACGAACCTGTAAAACATGTTAGAGATTATGTTGAAGCGGGGAGTGACATCATTACAGTTCATGTTGAAGTTTGTGATGAATCAAGCTTTGGTGAAATTCATGATTTCTTAAAACAGAATCAAGTTGGTGTGGGTCTTGCAATCAATCCAGATACTGAACTTCCTGAGTGGTCTTACAAATTCATACCTGCTCTTGATCAACTCATTGTGATGTCTGTCGTACCTGGAAAATCAGGTCAAAAATACATTGAAGAAACACATGGAAAAATGATCAGATTGAATACTCTTCTAAATGAGCACAATTTTTCAGGCTATATTGAAGCTGATGGTGGTGTGACTCTTGATAATATTGGTTCTTGTTTTACAGATGGTGCTAGATCTTTTGTAGGTGGTAGCGCAATTATTGGAAAACAAGATGTACGTGGTGCTATACGAGGTTTCAGGAATCAAATTCTCAAAACAAAACGAAAAATCTTGCTTGACAAAGCAAATGAATTAGGAGGTTCTGATCTTGTAAAGAAATGGATTGGATTACATGTTGTTGGTGAAAAACAAGAGCAAATTAAGAAAATAGCAGAAGAGGCAGGTTATCTTTGAACCCTCCTATCATGACTGATATGCGTTCAGAGTACTCAAAAATGCTAATTGAACTTGGAAGAGAAAATCCAAACATAGTAGTTTTGGGTGCGGATACAACTGATTCTCTTAAAACATCTGGATTTGGTAAGATATTTCCAAATAGATTCTTTAATGTGGGAATAGCAGAGGCAAATTTAGTTTCTCTGTCTGCTGGTCTTGCAGCTTCTGGAAAAATATCATTTGCTAGCACTTATGCAATATTTCTGCCTGGACGTGCTGTTGACCAAATACGAAATGGAATTGCATATCCTTCTCCTGGAAACAAAAAAGGACTAAATGTAAAATTAGTTGTATCTCATGGTGGCTTGTCTGTTGGACCTGATGGTGGTTCTCATCAACAAATTGAAGATATTGCAATTATGCGGGTAATTCCAAATTTTCGTGTATTCATACCAGCTGATACTTTTGCAGTTTCAAAATTAACTAGATTGATGGCAAATGAATATGGTCCATTTTACATGCGAATGGCAAGATCAAACACTCCGGTAGTTCATTCTGAATCTCAAGATTTCCAAACTGGTAAAGGAATTACAGTTCGTGATGGCTCTGATTGTACCATAGCTGCATGTGGCATTACAGTAAGAATGGCACTTGAAGCGGCTGAATTATTACAACAAGAAGGAATTTCTTGTCGTGTATTGGACATGTTTTCTATAAAGCCACTCGATGCCGAACTCTTGGAAAAAGCAGCAAGGGAAACTGGGTGTATAGTCACTTGTGAGGAACACAATATCTTGGGAGGTATGGGTTCTGCAGTAGCAGAATCTGTTTCTGAGAGATATCCAGTTCCAATAAAACGGATAGGGGCTCAAGATATGTTTGGCGAATCTGCTAGAGACAATGAAATTCCACTACTTTTAGAAAAACATGGAATAACATCTTTTAATATGGTAAAACAAGTCAAAGAAATAAGGAGTAGAAAATTATGAAAATTTTTCTTGATACTGCAAATCTAGAATCAATTAGAAAATTTAATGACATGGGTTTGTTGGATGGTATTACCACTAACCCTTCTCTTATGTCTAAAGAAGGTGGTGATCCAAAAAAGGTAATGGAAGAAATCACAAAAATTATCAAGGGTCCAGTTAGTCTGGAAGTTGTAAGTACAGAATATTCTGGAATGGTTGAAGAAGGCAAGCGTCTACGTCAATATGGTGAAAATGTTGTCGTGAAAGTTCCTATGACTCCTGATGGTTTGAAAGCATGCAAACATCTAACATCTGAAGGAATACCTGTAAATGTCACATTGATTTTTTCTCCAAATCAAGCA
>JACRND010000131.1 GCA_016234975.1 Nitrosarchaeum sp.
CACAACCATGGAATCAACACATTCCTAATCAAAACATTCAAAGAATTTCTACTTTATCTGAGGCTGTTGAAAAATTAAAATTATGATCTACTCTTGACAGATTTTCTTATTGTAACTTGATGACCATTTCGTACGTGAGATATGTGATGAGTATTCAATATTTCTCCAATTTTATCATCATTGTAGAATTTTATGTTATAACGCCCTAGACTCTTTTTACAATTACTACAATAAATCTCTCTAAATTCCATTTTCTATGTAATTGATTAATCTGATGTATTTTAACTAAAACAGTATAATAAAGAAACTTATTCTAGATTTCAAAAATTTAGATTGCGGGAGTAGCCCAGCCTGGTCAAAGGCGTAAGGTTCAGATCCTTATCTTCTAGGAGTTCGTGGGTTCAAATCCCACTTCCCGCATACAATTATTCCTAATTATTTTCCAAAAATTTCTTTATCTTTTCTAAAAGAATACTATTTACCATTTCACCTGACACCTTTCCCCTGAGTTCCTTCATGGCAATTCCCATTAATGGACCAACTGAACGTTCTTTTTGGTTTTGAATAATCTCCTTGTTATTTATGATGATATTTTCTATGACTTTTTCAAATTCTTCTTTACTAACAGATTCAATAGACGTATTTTTTATTGCATCTTCAACTGTTTTTGATTTTCCAGACATAATATTTTCAAATATAATTTCAATTGATTCTTTAGCAATTTTTCCTTTTTCTAAAAATTCAAAAGTTTTAGCAATTTCTTCATTTCTTAATAATTGAGAGTTCAAACCATTTCTTTCTAGATTGGTAATAGTTGAGCAAAGAATTGATGCTATAAAAGTTGGTGCTGTTGATGTTTTTTCACAAATTTTTTCAAAAATTTCTAAATATGCTGAATCAAAAATCTGCTCTGCTAACTGTAAATTCAAATCATATTTTTTTTGCAGTTCATTAAGTGATTCATCCCATGACTTTGGGATATTCTTTTCTGCATCTTCTAACTCTTTTTTTGTTATAATGATTGGAGGAATATCTGTTTCAGGATACATCCTTGATGCACCTGGTCGAGGTCTGAGGAATATTGTTTCACCAGCTTGAGTAGCTAATCTGGTTTCAGCAGGAACTCCTTTCTTTGCCTGACTTATTCTTTTAATTATGGAATTAATTGCAAAATCAATTTTTACTAAAGGTGCAGCAATGATTAAAAATGCATCTTTCTCATTGATTTCTAATATTTTTTTCACAATAGATACATCACTTTCTTCTATGCCGTAATTTGGTAATTCATCTGAATGGAAAACTCCTCCAATTCCATAGAATTTTACAAGCTGACCAATTTCCTTTCCTAATCTTATTCCTTCATATGGTGAATAACCAAACATGCCTACAAAATTCCTTACTCGAATCACTTTGATAATCGAGTTATCTCTTAATGATTTTTGAATAATTTTTGATTGACAATTTTTAAAGTCATCTGTTATATCAAAAACATCATTTTTTGAAATTTCTCCAAAATTAGAATTCTGTAATTTTTCAGCTATTTTGACAAGACCATATTGTCTTTTAGCCTCGAACTCTACTACTTTTTCTAATTGATCTAATTGCTGTACTCCTTTGACCTCAACTATTCCTCCACCATCCTTAACAGAGACATTGACGTCTTGTCGTATTGAACCAATTCCACGAGTAACCTTTTTTGTACTTCGTAATAGTCTACCTAAAGACAATGCAATTTTTTTAATTTTTTTTGAATCTCCCTCGACAGGTTCTAATGCAATTTCAATTAAAGGAACACCAAGACGATCCAAGCTGTATTCTCTTATGTCTCCTTTATCACCAAGCAATTTTGCAGCATCTTCTTCTAAACAAATTGATTGAATACCAATTTTTTCACCATCAACATCAATATGTCCTCCTTGAGAAACTAACATAGTTCTCTGAAAACCTGTAGTGTTTGAACCATCAATTACTGTCTTTCTCATGGGATAGATTTCACTAAAAATATTTGATTCAAGTGCAGATGAAATTACTAGTGCAAGATTTTTTGCATCAATATCTAAATTATGAGGGGGTTCTTCATCCTGTTCTACCAAACAGCTACTTTCTGGATTGGCATAATACATTATTGTTTTAGATTTTGAACTCTCAAAAAGAGCAGCTGGATCATATTCACCCAATTCACTTTTTACTGCTCTTAATTTTCTTTGAAACTTTATAGTATATTCATCTGATTCAAGTGGTACACAATTACAGAATAATTTTTTGTTAGTAGATAATTGTTGATGTATTTCAAGACCGACCTTTAATCCAATATTTTCAATGAAAAATTCAGACATTCACATCACTCATTTTTAATCAGATATTTCAGAAGCAATATTCTGAAGCATTATCTGCTTTACATCTTCAAGAGTCTTTGAATTTCCCAGAGCCCACATAGCTTTGACTAGCGCTACTTCTGGAATCATATTCTCCAAAGAAATTATTCCCAAATTAAGTAAATCCCGGCCGCTTTCATATACTGTCATTCTTACTCTACCATCAATACACTGTGAAGTCATGCCTAAGAAAATGCCCTTCTCGTTTGCTTTTTTTACATTATCATACATTGTTTTTCCAATATGTCCTAAACCTGTACCCTCAAAAATTATTCCACTATAATTCATTTCAATAATTTTTCCCAAAAGATTTGGATCATATCCGGGATGATATTTTACTAATGCCACTTTTGTATTGAGATTAATTCTTGGCTGAAATTCTTTGACTTTGAAAAACTCATCTTTCATATTTCTCTGAATTTGATCATTTACAATAATGAATGCTGGATTATCTCCAATAGTTTGAAATGCCCCTCTTTTACTGGTGTGATTCTTTCTAACTCTTGTTCCTAAATGACATGCAATTGTTTCATCATTTTCATCTTGATGCATTATGATATACACGCCATTTGTTTTACAACCAAGAAGAAATTTTATTGCACCTATTAAATTCAGGGCTGCATCTGATGAAGCACGATCAGAAGATCTTTGCGAACCTACAAGTGCAATTGGTATTGGAAATCCTGCAAGTGCAAATGAAAGAAATGATGATGTATAATGCATTGTATCTGTTCCATGTGCAATAATTATTCCTGAATAATCTGAATTTGAATACTCTTTTAATTTCTCAGCTATTTTTAACCAGTGCTCTGGCATTATATTTTCTGAATATTCTGAAAACAATACCTCGGCATCTACATTGGCAATTTTAGCAAGTTCAGGAACTGATGAATTAAGTTCTTCAGCAGTTAAAACCGGAGTTACTGCACCTGTCCTATAATCTACTTTACTTGCAATTGTTCCTCCTGTTGATAGTAAGAGAATTTTTGGCAGAGTAGGATTTTTTTCTAAACTTTCTCTTTTCTCAATGTTTTTTTCAGGACTAGATATTTTCTCTATCTTCTCAATCTTTTCTATCTCTAATCCGATATTGTACCCACTCTTTAATTTGAGAACTAGATGTTTATCGTCACTGTGTTCATATCGTGGCATGATTATTCCTGAATATGTTAAATCTGCAAGAATTTTGACTGAATCACCGACACTGATTTTGTTAGTTTTTAAAAATTCTAATGATTTCCCAGCATATCCTCTAAATTCAGACATTTACGAGAGTTGGTTTGTCTATTTAATAAAAACTACCTGTAATAGGACGCCACTAGCTTTTCGCCTATCTTGAGGTTTTTCTGTTCTCTTACTTTCTTTACTGCTGCTTCAAAGTGTTTCATGGTTACTTTGGCATCTGCAGAACTTTTCTCAATATCTTTGACATCAGGATGCGTATCTAGAAATTCATGAATAACCAGAGATACTGCAGTATTTGCAATCGCAGCAGTGTCTGCACCGCTTAATCCGTCTGTTAATTCTGCAATTTTGTCTATATCTACACGCTGTGGATCATTTGGATCATTGTTTATTGGTATTTTTTCAGCATTAATTTTCAAAATCATTTTCCTGCTTTCTTTATCTGGTAATGGTATCTGAATGATTTTATCAAATCTTCCAGGTCTCAATAATGCTGGATCAATCATATCTGGTCTGTTGGTAGCTGCTAAAACAACGACACCGTGCATATTTTCCATACCGTCCAATTCAGTAAGTAACTGACTAACTACTCTTTCTGTAACCGCTGTCTCTCCTCCTGCTCCCCTAATTGGTGCAATTGAATCAATTTCATCAAAGAATACTACACATGGTGAAGCTTGTCTTGCTCTTCTAAAGATCTCTCTTATTCCTCTTTCTGATTCTCCAACCCATTTTGATAATAATTCAGGACCTCTGACAGAAACGAAATTTGCTTCACTTTGAGTTGCAACTGCTTTTGCTAATAGTGTTTTACCAGTACCACTTGGACCATGAAGTAAAATCCCTCTTGGCATCTTATGTCCTAATTTATCATATAGTCCAGGATATTTCATTGGCCACTCTACTGCTTCTTGAAGCTCACGTTTGACATCTTCTAAACCACCAACTTCTTCCCATTTGACATCAGGATTTTCAATGAAAACTTCTCTCATTCCAGATGGGGTGACTTCAATCAATGCCTTTTGGAAATCCTCATTATTTACAATTAATTTATCCAAAGTCTCTGGAGGGAGTTTTTCTTCTTCCATGTTAAGTTCAGGAAGTAATCTTCTCAAACATTTCATTGCAGCTTCTTTACAGAGATATTCCAAATCTGCTCCAACATATCCGTGACTAACACTAGATATTTTCTCAACATTAACGTCATCAGATAGTGGCATGTTTCTGCTATGAATGGCAAGAATGTCTTTTCTTCCCTTTTTATCTGGAACTTTGATCTCTATTTCTCTATCGAATCTTCCAGGTCTTCTAAGTGCAGGATCTATTGCATTTGGTCTGTTTGTAGCTGCAATGACAATGACCTTTCCTCTAGCTTCTAATCCATCCATTAATGATAACATTTGTGATACTACTCTTCTCTCTACTTCTCCAGTTACTTCTTCTCTCTTTGGTGCAATTGAATCAATTTCATCTACAAAGATAATTGATGG
Organism: Nitrosarchaeum sp.; assembly: GCA_016234975.1. GTDB lineage: Archaea > Thermoproteota > Nitrososphaeria > Nitrososphaerales > Nitrosopumilaceae > Nitrosarchaeum. The sequence continues at coordinate 5,051 of JACRND010000131.1, forward strand.
CGCTTTTTCTCTAGCCTCTTTGAAAATTTCTCTTAGTCTAGCTTCACTTTCTCCATAAAACTTACTCATGATTTCTGGACCAGAAATACTAATGAAATGTGCTTGACTTTCATTTGCAACTGCTTTTGCAAGTAGTGTCTTTCCTGTTCCAGGTGGACCATATAACAGCACACCTTTTGGAGCTTCAATCCCTAATTTCTCAAAAATTTCTGGATGTCTTAATGGTAACTCTATCATTTCTCTTACTTTCTTTATCTCATCAGTTAAACCGCCAATATCCTCGTAAGTCACTTGAGGTACACCTCGTAATGTTTCACCTTTTTCTGCAATATGGAAAACAGTTTTTTGAGTAACTAATACAGCATCTGCAGCTGGTGTTACTCCAATTACTTGAAATGTTAAACGGCCACCAAAGTATGGAACCATTACATTATCTCCTTTAATCAAAGGAACACTTTCTAGGGCATCTGCAAGATAGCGTTCATCAATTGGAGGAATTGCTTCAAGTGGCGCTACTACAACTTTTTCAGCTGCAACTGCTTTAATTTTTCTTACAGTAATGGTATCGCCTATTGCAATACCTGAATTATTACGACCTAATCCGTCAATTCTGATAATTCCTTTTCCTTCATCTGATGGATAAAGTGGAAGACATTTTGCAACTGTTCTTCTTTTACCCTTAATCTCAATTACATCGCCAGTAGAGGCATTTAGTGTATCCATAGAGTCATAATCAATTCTTGCAACTCCACGTCCCACATCTCGTGTATATGCTTCTAGAACTTTCAGAGAAAGTGCATTCTGACTCATATAACAAACTCTTCTGTCTAATTTTTATATCTTTGTGGTAATTTTGTCAAATTACACAGGTAAAATCACAAGCTTAAAATCCTGAATGAACACGACACGATCTACTTGGGTAAGAGACCATTAGTAAGAAGACGAGGCCGTGGAGGATTTCAATTTAGATCTACTTCTACTGGTAAAGTAGGAAGTAAAGCAAAATATCCACGATTTTCATTATCTGAGCAACATGAAGGTCTAGTCATAGATCTAGTTCATGAACGAGGTAGAGAAGCTCCTCTTGCTAAAGTACGATTTGAAGATGGTTCCGTCTCTTTTATGCCTGCAGTTCTTGGTACTAAAGTAGGCGAAACTTTACAATTTGGATTAAAATCAAAAATTGAAAAAGGTAATGTAATTAGTGTTCAAAATATTCCTGACGGAACCATAGTGTGTAATGTTGAAAAACACTTTGGTGATGGCGGCGCTATAGTAAAATCAGCAGGTACCAATGCAACAGTTTTTTCTCACGGTGAGGAAGGCGTTACGCTGAAACTTCCATCTGGAAAATTTACTACACTCAATCCAAAAAATAGAGCAATGATTGGAACTCTTGCCGGTGGTGGAGCCAGTGAACGATTCTTTATGAGTGCAGGTAACAAATGGCGTAGTTTTAGAGCTAAAGGAAAGAAATTCCCTATTGTCAGAGGTGTTGCACAAGCAGCTTATGTTCACCCACACGGTGGTGGAAGACATCAACACGTTGGACAAAGTTCTACTGTTTCTCGAAATGCTCCACCTGGAGCTAAAGTAGGTAGCATTGCTGCAAGAAAAACTGGTAGAGCTAGAATCAAAGAGAGAACGTAATAATCTGATTTTTCTCACCTAAAATTGATTAATACCTCATTGAAACAATTTTTTGTATGTCAAAGCAAAGAATCAGGATTTTTGTAACAGGAAAAGTACAAGGTGTGTTTTTTCGTCAAGCTCTTAAAGTAATGGCTAAAAAAAATGATGTTTTTGGTTGGGTAAAAAATCTCAAAGATGGTAGAGTTGAAGCCATACTTGAAGGCGATGAAGAAAAAGTAAGCAGACTCGTTGAATGGTCTCACGGAGGACCCGCCAATGCACGAGTTGAGGATGTGGAAATCCGAAATGAGAAATTTATTGGAGAATTTTCTAAATTTGATGTTTTGTATTAATTAATTGTTTCAAAAGCATCTTTTATGATTTCTTTGAGTTCTGTTATGTCTTGTCCTGTTTTGATTTGTAAAATTTGAGGAGATTCTTTCCTACTTTTTTGAATTTTAATTATAATACCTTCTCTTTCTGGTTCCACATCTGCAAACCATCTAAATGTCATAGATTTTCCAAAAACATCTCTGTGCATTCTGATATCTTCAACTACATTTTCCCCTAATGAAAGACAAAATTCTCTTATCGAATCAAAAAGTGGTTGAACTGTACTCGGAATTTGTTTTTTAAAATCATCATAACTTCTCTTGTTTCCAAAAGAAATCATTCCTTCCATAACAATAAAAATTTAATTTTAATTATAAAGGTAGTAGATCTGTTGGCTCCAGTCTAGACGGATAGCCCCATTTCAAGGCATACAAGATCCGCCACGTAGACGAGGAAGCGTGGATGCTCCACCTTAGGATTGCTCCCTCCCGGACCTCATCCCTTTCGATAGTTCGAACTTAGACGTTATCCCTTCGGATAATTCTGGTCCTGCAACCACCCGCCTCGGCGTGATTTCATTTCCGCACACCAAGCGGGAATTACCTATCTAGAGATTTACCCAACAGTTACTGATCTCTGCATATAGCCGGTTTCAGAACAGGGCACGGCTGGCACCCCAATCCTACCTACTACCGGTTTTTCTAAGATGATATGTTATATTTGCATAGCGAGTACCATCATCTTGTATCATGCATGAATCAGCGTGTTTTTTAAAATTCATAAATGACACTGTTAATTCTTTAGGTAGATTTCCAATTTTCCTTTAAGGTGTTAAGTTAGGAACATGTTGTGTTAAGTTAGGGAGATGAGACCTCCTAGTTAAAGATAAGAAGACCCTTCTTGAAAAATCAGAAAACATCATAATGATGGACAATGAATTTGACGATTTACAAGATTTTTCTAAGAAATCATCAAAGATTTGATTAAACAAAAATGATAATATTTGGAATCAGTACTTGAAATGATTCATCAGAGATATCATGTGTTTCTCTTTTCTGGCATGAACTCAAAAGTTAAAGAAGAATGGTGATCTTGTACATTCAATTATTTCAAATCATATTGTGATTTATGGTAAAGGTTTGGAGAGTGTCATAAAACAACCCTAACTATTTTTGAATTATAAATAATGCAAGTTTTAATACCTTTTAATTTTTTCCGTGTCCCTGATTATTATTCATCTGATGTAGAAACTTTGATCTTGCAATTTGATGCTGTCTTTTGTAATTTTCTATCATCTGTGACCAGCTCAAGACTGTGTTTTTTTGCAAGAGTAAGATATGCCGAATCATAAAATGATTGCCCTACATCAACTGACAATTCTTTCACATCTTCTTCGACATCTTTTATATTCAGAATCTTCATGTTGGATATAACCTTCAGACAAGCATCTAAAAGCGTACAGGCTTCTATTTTGGTAATCTTCTTTTGCAAGTAGGAGAGTTTCCATATGCTATTGCCAAGCTCATATGTGGTGAGATCAAGTATTGCCTGTCCTGACAAAACAGAAAGTGATTTTGAGCCTTTATTTAACAGCAGGTTTAGCAGTGCACTAGTATCATAGAGTCTTTTCATTTCTTCTTTTATCTTTCATCTCTTGATGATCTAACGGCCTTTATGGCGTCTCCCCTTCTTATTTTGGAACCAATCTTACTACTAATCTCATCAAGCTGGGAGGATAGCATCTGGTTTTCCATGGTTCTAATTTTCTCCTCTAGTACCTCTCTTACGAGTCTTCCAATCTGTATGCCGTACTTGTCTGCTTTCTTTTTTAGCTCTTCTGGAATCTTGGCTGAAACTACCGTACTCATAGTATTATATTATAGGTATTACCTTAAAAGTATTACCAAAATAGTAAACCACAGGTGATATTAGATATTGTTCTAACGCCAAACCAACTCATATTGTATTTTCCAACATTTGTCAGATGACATGAATCAGTTATTGTGTTAAGCTAAAAGGATTATGCTACAAGATAGAGATAATGAGATCTGAAACAGAAAGAGATCATCAACTTGTTGATAATTCACATTTGCATTAGGTTTGATTTCCTTTTAGTTTTAAAACCATATCACAAACAGAGCAGATCTTCCCGGTGCATTCATTGCCGCATTTCACACAAATTGTCTTTTGTTTATAGTTGGTATCTTTTACAATTTGAGATACTTTGATTATTGATTGATAGAGATTATTTTTAATTCCACTATGCTGACCTTCTAACGAATTTAGGAATTCACGAATCTCTGTTCTTATTCCCTCATTCATGTGTGGACAAGGCTCTGATTGAAATGGAATATCGTTTGTAAATGCATAAAATACAATTTCAGATTCATAAATCTCACAAAATGGTTTTATTTTTCTCAATGTATTGCTAGAAGTGTCAGGATCCATCCAACCTATTTTGTTGGTATCTCCAGATAACATGTTTATTACAAATGTTTGTAATGTGTCATCTAAATTATGTCCTGTGGCAATTACATCTGCACCAATATCTTTTGCTGCATGATCAATTGCACGTCTTCTTAAAGTTCCACATATTGAACATGAAGATGTTTTTTCACTTCCTCTCAAATCTAATGCTTCATCCAATGTTAAATCAAACAATTCTTTGTAAGAAAAAACTTTGTGCTCCACATTTAATTTAGAACAAAACGCTTGGACAATCTCTAATGCCTCATTTCTATATCCGGGAATTCCCTCATCAATTGTTATTGCCTTAATTCTAAAATTATGTGTGGCAGCCATCTGATTAATGACATTGAGCAAAGCAAGTGAATCTTTGCCACCAGATACTGCAACAGCTACTAGTTCATCATTCAGAATCATATTATATTTTGAAATAGTTTTTGCAGTTTTTCTTAGGATGGAATTTGAAAAACACTTTGAACATAATGTTTCTCCAGAATATTTGCGAGTGTATGCTGCTTGATTTTCACACCTATCGCATTTCATAAAATTATGCAATTTTTTTCATTAATGATTCTTTAGGTATTTTTAGATAGTAAACCAGCCTGATTTGATATATGATAATGCAATATTCAGGCCAAATAATCCAAACGTGAATGCGTAAATTCCCCACATTGTTATATTTACTGCGTTATCTGAGATTTTTTTATCGATAATAGTGTGGATGAATTTTCCTCCGTCTAAAATTGGTAGTGGCAACATGTTGATCACTCCAATAAAAAATGAAATCATCCATAACCATAACAAGAACATTGAGACTGCCGGATCCTTCCATTCAATAAAATTCAAAACAGGTTTGTATGCAAATGAATTATCTCTTATAATTCCAATTAATCCCTTCTGAGGATCTTCAGGTGATGATATCACTTCTACAGAAAATTGTTTTGCCTGTCCCTCTCTGAGTACTGAAACTTGGGCAATTTCACCAGGCTTTAGATCTGCCTTTTGAAAATCTAACGGACTCAGTATGTGAATTCCATTAATTGAAGTAATGACATCGTTTGCTAGTAGCCCTGCTTTTTCTGCTCCTGAATCTTTAATTATTGAAAGTACCAATACTCCATCTGGTAAATCATAAAATGTACTTAGTAACGGTTCAGGTACGACCATTGCAAAGAAAGGATTTGTCAATAATATAGCTCCTAACACCAATGCAAAGATCACATTTGAAGTAGCTCCTGCACCTATGACTCTTAATTTTGAAATCTTTTTTGCCTTGTTAAATTCCTCCTCATCCGGCTCTACAAATCCTGCAAACATTGCAATAAATATTGCAAATCCACCTGTTTTGATCTTAATTTTTTCTAGTGTTGCAACAATACCGTGAGCACCTTCATGAACAACCAAAACAATTGGTATTGAAAGTAAAAAGTATAGAATTGATGATGAAGATGTCAAAGTTACACCGGGAATTAATACTGTTAATTGTGAGAATTCAGTTGGGGCTACAAAATATTTTGAAACATTTGATAGCAAAAACCAAAATGCAAAACCCATCATAAGAAAACCAGCAACCACACTAACATTAGCAAAAACTTTGATTCCTCGCCTGGTCCGTCCTAGAATTTTTGTTAGAACAGATTGTACTTGCTGATTCTTGTATACTAGACTGTATATTTTTAGCTCAAAGCCATGCTTTTCTAATTTTAATCCCTTAGCAACTCCTAAAATTACTGCCCATGCTATTAACACATAGATAATCGAATTTTGAGTAATAAAATCAAGGTTCAAACTAATTGTTAATTTTTTAAACTACGGTCATTTATAGTTATTATGAAACCAATCATAATTATCTCAACTTACCCCGATAAAAAATCAATTACTAAAATTGCAAACGAGTTAATACAAAATAAGATCGTTGCATGTGTTAACATTACTAAAATTTCATCAATTTATTCTTGGCAAGGAAAGATTGAAAATACATCTGAATATCTTGCATTATTTAAAACCATACAAAAAAACAAAAAACTTCTTAAAGAAAAAATCAAATCAACTCATCCTTATGATGTTCCTGAAATTGCTGAAATTAATATTACATCAATAAACAAATCTTATCTTAAATGGCTAGTAGAATCAACTTAGGATTCTATGGCATAACGCAGCAAAGAAACTATTCCTCCCAATCCAGTTACTCTAAGACCAATATCTGTTGATGAATCAACACTGTAAGTTTTCACACCTTTACTTTCTGCATCATTAAGAAGTTCTATGACTTTTTTTTCGTCATTTGTTTGAATTGCTTTATCTGAAAAAACAAGTAATTCAACGGCACCAAATTGGTTTGCTTTGAGTGTTTCCTCAAATCCCATAGTGAATTTTCTGCTTTTTTTGTTCGCTCTTAGCATGATCTCATCAATAATTGAAGATACTTTACCTATTTTACTCTCTGACATTATTTCTTTCATAGTTTGAGACTTTGTAAAGGTGTATATTCCATCTTCCCCACCTGAGTCAATTCCCTCTGCAATCTGAATTTTATATTTTTGAGCATTTGGAGATTTTTGAAGAAAATTAGAAAATCTCTTCTTTGTTTCTCCTGGACCAAAAATAATCATAGAATCTGTCTCTTTAACTATCGAAAATACTGCTTGTTGAATTTGCTCAAAGAATTTTTCAATATTGAAATTTGTTTTGTATCTCTTTCCTCCAGAGCCAGAATAAATATTTGGAATAAATTCTAAATGCGTTCCCCTTAGTCTTGCAATACCGCAATCTCCCGTATCAATTGCAATTAACACAAAGCCCATTTGCTTGTTATTTGATTCAATTAGATTTTTCTCAATTGGTAGCCATTTTCTTTTTGTAATTGTAATTCCGTCATTTACTTTGAGAATAAATGAATGATGTGAGCCATGAGGTATTGATTCATTATTTGATTCTAATATGGTACCACCAATTCTTAATCTATCTAGAACATCATCTAGCGATATTTTTTCTACATTAAGTGCAATTCTTACTCTAATTCTTTCTCCCTTGTCAGGTCTTGCATAATCTTTTTCTAATTTGATTACTCTTGTAGTGTCACCTACTATTCTATCTCCTTCTTTGATCACACGGCGCAAATTCAATAAATCATCAGAATCTTCTGGCATTACAGAAATTGAATTTTCATCAATTATTTTTGTAATCATGATATTATTCTAGTAAACAGAAACAAAAGAGTTTAGTTTGTAACTTCACTGGTTTTTGTCTCTTCAGTTTTTTTCTTGAGGTAATTTTCAACCCAATCCAAGGTAAGGACGCCTGATTCAGCTAGATTTGTTAAAGAATTTGCAGAGGCTTCACCTACCACCTTTCCATTATTTTTTCTTAATTGACGCCACTTTAGTGCAGTATTTCCACTCTTTGAATTA
>JACRND010000132.1 GCA_016234975.1 Nitrosarchaeum sp.
TCTGAGGTATAGTATTGTCATTCAAATCATTAATAGATGAAATCGAAAATAATATCCATAAAATATTGGACGACTTGTCTGTATATGATATTCCATTTTCTGTGGAACCTGCAAAACCTGGCTTTGGTGACGTAAGCTCAAAAATTTCATTTTAACTTGCTAAGCACCAAAAAAAGAATCCAAAAGAAATTGCAGACATTATGTCTGAAAAATATGAAAAATCTCACAGCACTCTTGTATCTAAGGTAGAACCTCATCCTTCTGGATATCTTAACTTCTTTGCTAATTGGGAAAAATTAAACCAGTTAATTTTATCTGAATCTAATTTAGACGAGTTTGGGTCTGTAGATTTGGGGAAAAATTTGACAATAGTTGTAGAACACACTAGTGTCAATCCTAACAAAGCTCTTCACATAGGTCATATTCGTAATATCATCCTTGGTGACACTATTGCTAGAATTTTAAAAAAAGCCAATTACAAAGTTAACATACTCAATTATGTTGATGATTCAGGTTTACAAGTTGCAGATATTATTGTCGGTTTTACACACCTTGGTTTTGCTCAACGTCCTCCACAAGGGAAAAAATTTGATCATTACTGCGGTGATGATGTCTATGTTAAAACTACTGAAAAATATGAAGAGGATCCTAGTTTAGAAGAGATTAGAAAAAATATCCTCAAAGAACTAGAGGATGGTAATTCTGAAACTGCCAAGTTTGCTGATAAAATCACACAACGTGTTTTAGAAAATCAACTGGAAACTTGTTGGAACTTGGGAGTTTATTATGATTGCCTGAATTTTGAATCCCAAATAATCCGTTCAGGGTTATGGGGTAAGATCTTTGAAAAACTCAAAGAAATGAATCTCATAGAGTTTGAAAATGAAGGTAAAAATGCAGGATGTTGGGTGATTAGGGGAGAAAATAACGAAGAGGATAAGGTTATCGTTAGAAGCAATGGTACTGCTACATACATTGCAAAGGATATCCCATATGCTGCATGGAAGTTAGGATTGCTAGAAGATCCTTTTAACTATCAAAAATATGAAAAGATGCAACCTGACAATCATGTTCTTTGGCAAACAACTTTGGCAACTAGTAATGAGCCAAAACAAAACTTTACTGCTGAAAAAGTAATCACTGTAATTGATTCAAGACAAGCAAGGCTTCAACAAATCATTACAACATTAATGTCTAAATTCAAATCTGCAGAAGATGCCTACATTCACCTTGGCTATGAATCTGTTACCCTTAGCGCCGATACTGCACAAACTCTGGGGCTGAACACTGATGGTAAACAAGCTCAGATGTCGGGAAGAAAGGGCTTCTATGTTAATGCTGATTCTGTTTATGATTTGCTAAAAAATAAAACAATTGTAGAAACTAGGAAAAGGCATCCTGAAATGGTTGATTATGAAATTGAAAAAATTTCACATCAGGTGTCTGTTGGAACTTTACGTTATGAGATGATAAAACAGGATTTGGATAAGATAATTGCATTTGATTTGACAAAATCTTTGAGCTTAGAAGGTGACACTGCTCCATACATACAATATACTCATGCAAGAGCGTCTAGGATAATTGAAAAATCCCCACGAATTCCTTCAATTGATGTTGATTTTTCTTTATTGAATGATAAATCTGAACTTGATTTGATCAGGACAATTGGATTATTTGATATTCATGTTATGGATGCAGCAAAAAATCTATCCCCCAAAGTTATGGCAAGGTATTGTCATGATTTGGCAGTGGCATTCAATTCATTTTACGAACATGTTAAAGTGCTTGATTTAGGTGATGAAAAACTAGAAAATTCTCGACTATGTCTAGTAAATTCATTCAAATTAACACTTGAAAAAGCACTTGAATTACTTGGTATTGTCGCACCCAATAAAATGTAGTCTTTTATAATTTTGAGATAAACCCCAAATCTTTCTAATTTTGAATGATAACAATAACCTGTTTTAATCTATAATAATTATAAAAAAATGATTTAGTGGCTATGTCCGCAGCCACAAGAATCATGACCTGCACTTCCATGAGATTCATTTCCGGCACATCTGGAACATTTGTCTGCCCCAGTTGGGGAAAAGAAACCAATTCCACATGACACGCATTTCATATTTGACATGCTATGTTTAGCAAAATCATATTTACGGTAAACAAGATTGGAGAATAAAACAATGATCTAGTTGCAAATCTTAGAGCAAATCAAACAAAAATTGATGATTCTTAAGAATATTTTATGTGCTATGCTGCATACATTAACCGAGAACTATGATGGAAAAAGAAAAACAACGTCTACTTTTGAATTAGTAGATGTGTTTTATGGTTTATTGTGTCCTTTCAAGTGAACTTTGCCATCTGATGTATATTTCTGTGAAGGCATTCCAGCACTTGTACCATGTCCTTTTAGAAATGAATATGATGGCGTATCATTCTTTGCGTTTGGACATAGTTCTAATCCACAAACTTTTGAGTGACTGTAGCCATATGCGTGTTGTCTTACAACTTTGTGTTTGATATAATCCGTGCCATGTGACTGGTTAACCTGTTTGTCTTTAGACAAATTTTCATGCGGATTGTTATCCCATGAACTTGCATAGGCACTGTTCACTGCAACCAAAGAGATAGTCAATAGGATCCCAATTAAAAGGACCGCAATAATTTTATTCATTAACGTAAAAAATCCATATTATATTATAAGTGTATCATGAAAATAAATCTGAACATTTTCAATTTTTAATATGAACTTAATCATATTGGAAAAGAAAAAGAAGAATCTCATCTAGTTTGATTATTTTGACTTACCCATATATTGAATTCTTTTTAGGAAATCCATTTCAGTAATTTTGTTCCTCCATTCATTTCTAATTTATTAGGTATATGTTTTGGTATCTTTCACCAGTAGATTCTTATCTAAAATTTTTAGAAAAAACCTATGGCTAAGATTAAACAAAATTCCCCCGTATTATTTTACTTTAATCAATCAAAAAAATGGCTTGTTAAAATCTCCAAAAAAGATTCACTTCATACTCATATAGGTGTCATCAAACACGCAGATGCCATAGGAAAAGAATATGGTTCTAGATTAGTCACTAACAAAGACAAGTATGTCTATCTTATTGAGCCTACAATGTATGACTATGTAATGAAACTTCAACATGGCACACAAATTGTATATCCTAAAGACATTGGTTACATTATTGCAAGAGCTGGTATTGGAAGCGGCCAAAAAATTCTAGAGATTGGTACTGGCAGTGGATCTCTCACATCATTTGTTGCAAGCGTGGTAAAACCACGAGGACATGTCTACACTTTTGATGTTGATGAAAATTTTATGAAAATAGCTGAAAAAAATATCAAAAAAGCTGGAATGTCAAAATATGTTACACAACAAAATTTGGATTTGAAGACTGCAAAAAAAATGCCACTTGAAGAAGCTGATGTGGCTTTAATTGATTTAGGTGACCCTTGGACTGTACTTCCCCAAGTTCGTAAAATGCTCAAAGGAAGTGGCTCTGTTTTTGCAATTTGTCCTACAATGAATCAGCTAGAAAAATTAACTATTGCTCTAGTTGAAAATGAGTTTACCGATATTGAATCAACTGAGCATATTATTAGAACAATTGAAGCACGTGAAGGAAAAACTAGACATTCTTTTCAGGGAATAGGTCATACTACCTATCTCTGCTATGCAAGAAAGGCCTTTTTTGGTAGAAGTTCGAAGAAAAAATCGGATACATTACCATATGTTGAATCTGAGACCCACCATGATATTGAATCTGATGCAGAATCTTTCTGATCTTACATAATTTAGATCAAAACAAGATTTATTCCTCTGGTCTTTGATATCTTTTGTATTGGTTAGAAAACTACTCCAAATTACAGCTGTTAAAAAATTCATACCTGCACGAAAAGCAAAATCTCGAAAAGGTGATAATGGCACTGTTTTAGTTATTGGTGGCAGTTATATCTATCACGGAGCTCCTATCTTGTCTTCAATTGCGGCATTACGGTGTGGAGTTGATCTGGTGTATACGTCAGTTCCGAAAATCAATGTGACCCCAACTCGTGCAATATCTCCAAATCTTATTGTGATCCCTCTAGTTGATCAAAAATTAACCCGTGGGGCTGTTAACAAACTTCTTGGTGCTTTACCTCATAAACTAGACTCTGCAACAATTGGAATGGGGCTCGCAGTACAAGAAAGAGGCTCTTTGACACTTTTGATAAAATCTCTTTTGGATAGGGATGTACGGCTTTCGTTAGATGCAAGTGCACTTGTTCCTGATATTTTACCACTTGTACCTGACAAAAATGTTGTAGTGACACCTCATGCCGGAGAGTTTAAGCGCTTATTTGGAACCCTGCCTCCTGATTCTAAAAAAGATCGAATCTCTTTGGTTGAAAAAAATGCCAAAGATAATGGAATAATTTTTTTACTTAAAGGTGCAACTGATATTATTTCTGATGGTACTACCACATATCTTAATGAGAAAAAAACACCAGCAATGACTGTGGGTGGAACTGGTGATGTCTTGTCTGGATTGGTTGCAGGAATGTTGGCAAAAAATCGTAATGCTTTGGAATCTGCTGCCGCTGCAACTTTTATCAATGGATTAGCTGGAAAGGCAACTCAAAAGAAGTTTGGCTTACACATGACTTCTATGGATCTCTTAGACGAACTTCCGTATGCCATGAAGCCATTTGATAGAATTGTGTGAGTACAATGAATCCTTTGAAGCATATTGACACCCATATGGATAATTTGATTTCTGAATTACAAACACTAATTCGGCAACCAAGTGTTTCTGCAAAGAATGAAGGAATTGAAGAATGTGCACAATTAGTAAAAAAAACACTAGAAAAATCTGGAATAACATCTGAAATCTTACGACTAAAAAACGTGGCACCAATTGTCTATGGAGAGATAAAATCAAAGAAAAACCCAAACAAGACTATGATGTTTTATAATCACTATGATGTTCAACCTGCAGAGCCTTTTGAGTTGTGGGATGATCCGCCATTTAGCGGAAAAATCAAAGGAAACAAAATTTTTGGTAGAGGCTCCTCTGACGATAAAGGCGAACTAATCACTAGAATAAAGGCAGTTGAGGCATATCTGAAAACTACTGGAGATGTACCCTGTAATATTAAATTTGTAATTGAAGGCGAAGAAGAGACAGGCAGCACACACATTGATCAATATCTAAAAAAATATCAAAAGAAATTTTCATGCGATGGTGTGATTTGGGAATTTGGTTACGTTGATTCGCAAAATAGACCTATAATTGGTCTTGGCATGAAGGGATTACTGTATGTTGAATTATCTGTAAAGGAATCGATTCGCGATGCTCATTCAAGCTTGGCTGTTTTAATAAAAAACCCTGCATGGCGATTAATTGAAGCCATACAAACACTAAGGGATTCAAATGGAAAAATTCTCATTAAAGATTGGTATAAAGAAGTAACACCCCTTTCAAAAAAAGATTTAGAGATTATTTCAAAAGAACCTTTAGATGAAAATTCATTTAAAAAAGAATTTGGAATAAAATCATTTGTAGGCAACATGCATGGATTGAGTGCCAAAAAAGCTCTGGTTGGAGGTGCGACTTGTAATGTTGCTGGATTTGTTTCAGGTTATACTGGAAATGGTGCAAAAACAGTGCTTCCTGGAGAAGCATTAGTCAAAATTGATTTTAGGTTAGTCCCTAAAATGGATCCTAAAAAACAGGTTCTAAGATTGAAAAAACATTTGAAATCAAAAGGATATGGAGATGTACTTATCAAAATTTTTCATGGGGAAGCAGCTGCACGAACAAATCCATCTGATCCGTTTGTTTCTAAAGTTAAGGAGGCAGCTGATCAATCCTTTGGTAAATCTGTTCTTAATGTTTCAAATGCGGGTACTGGTCCTATGCATTCTTTTGTAAATGCCCTGAATGCTCCTTGCATTTCAATCGGCAGTACCTACATGTTTGCTCGTATTCATTCTCCTAATGAATTTGCTAGAATTGATTTATTGAAAAAAACCACCAAATGCATTTGTCTTATAATGGAAAAATTTGGAAAAGACTAATGAAAATATCTAGGTAGTTTTTTGATAATATGTGCAAGTGACACTCTTCCTGGACCTACAGCGATTATCATCAAAGTACCTGCAAGTATTACGAGGTCTAATGCATATCCTCCATTCCCCATCAAATTTGATGCGTGTTTAACATAGAATATGGCTCCTAACATAATAATTGCAATAAGTGATGCTGAAATTCTAGTCATAACACCAATGATTAACAATATTCCTGAAATTAATTCTGCGAGCGCAATTGGAATCTGCATTTCTACAGGAAATCCAATGTTCTCCAACATGTTGACAAAGCCTGATCCAAATTTTCCTGATCCTGTCACTATGAAAATCACACCTATTACAGTTCTGATGCCAAAATTTGTAATGTCATTTAATTTTGTATGACGTATATTGGCTTCAGTCAATATGAGATTCCATTTCTTACTGTATAAAATATTTTATCTGTTTTCTTGTGTCTAAAAGGAGAAAGCCCTTTATTATGCTCTGGAACCATTTCAAATATGTCCATGTACATGCCAGGAGCAACGGCTGTAGGAATTACTTTTAATGGTGGAATAGTTCTAGCAAGTGAAAAAAGGATCGCATTTGGCAATTTCCTTGTGAGCAAATCTACAAAAAAGACTTTTTCAATCACTTCAAAGGTAGGAGCAGCATGTGCAGGTCTTGTAGCTGATATGCAAATTTTAACATTACAAATTGCAGCACTTGCAAAAATTAGAAAAATGGAACTCAAAAGAGATGTTCCGCCAAATACTGTAGCTAAAATGATGTCAAATATGATGTATGAAAGAAGATATTTTCCACTATTGACTCAGGTCATTGTTGGGGGTGTAGTTGACAAACCTATTCTGTACACCCTTGATCCACTAGGTTCTGTTCTTCCAGATGAATATGCTGCAGTTGGCACTGGTGCTGAAATGGCATTAGGTGTTTTAGATCCACAATTCAAACCAAACATGACTCAAGAAGAAGCAATAGATTTAGCAAAAAGAGCCGTTCGTTCTGCAGCACTCAGAGATTCTGCAAGCGGTGATGGACTAGATGTCCTTGTCATCACAAAAGATGGCACAAAAGAATTTACAGAAAAAATCTAACGATTACTTGAAATTTAGTTTAAAGTAAAATTATCTAGATGCTATTTGCCATATCGAAGTATTGAATACGAATAACTCGTGGGTAGTGTACATAATTGCAGTTGCACTTCAAATATAGTCTGTCTGTTTCATTATACCTTGATTCATCCAACTTCTGTAAAACCACATGAAATTTCCCGTTTGAAAGGATCACACATCACAGTTAGTCCCACTCGATAATTTATTTCACAATAACTCGTTTCAATATCTTCAAAAATCACTTGTTTCTGATTTTATAGTTTATTGAATTCACAAATGATCCGCATCAGTCATAAATTGTTTTTCCGATTTCCCAAAATTTATCTGAAATGTAATGCATATTTTTTATAACCTCTCCTTTTTCCATGCTTTCTAATTCTGAACTCGAAACAAGAGATTTCCCAACTGCAAGAAATTTGTGTTGTGATTCCTCAATTATGCATACTATTTTTTCTTTTTCAAATTCACTATGACTCTTGATTCCAGGTCTCATCACATTTGCTCCCTTACACATGAATTTCACTGCTCCCATGTCTACAGTTACATGAGGAAATTTTTCAAGCATTTGTGTTTCTGATAAAAATGGCAGATATTCATCATTGATCTTTAAGATCTTCATTCCTTGACCTGTGATAATTTGTGCTTCATCTGCAATTTGATGTACTTTGAGGTTTTTTATTTTTGGAAACTCCATTCCCCACTTTTCTGAAACTGTTTTTAGGAGTGTTGTTGTCTCACTTTTTGAAATTAAATTGGATTTCAAATTTTTGCTATCTCTTGTCTGATGTCTAACAAGTCTCTGAGGATTGAACTTGCCGTTTCCATTCCTCCTGCTCCTTTCCCAATAATTGTTTGAGTGCCAGAATGTTCTGATGTAAATGCAATCGCGTTTAATGTCCCGTTGACACACAATGGATCATCTATGGATACCTCTTTTGGTTCTACTATGAGCTCTTTGTTGCATGAAGCAATTAGTTTTACTGCGCAATTGTTTTTCTTAGCTTTTTTGATGTCTTCTGTTGTTACGTTACG
>JACRND010000133.1 GCA_016234975.1 Nitrosarchaeum sp.
AAGCAGAATCATTAATTCAGAAAGCATTGAATGACCCTAGTATAGATGTGAGAGAAACTGCGGAATTTGTTCTTAAAAGATTTGCACGAATAAAAAATCGGGATATTGTTTACAAACCCTCTGCAATTCTGTGATTCTCCTACTTTTTCTCAATTTTAAATGCCATTCATATGTTACAGTGAATTGAGATTAGAATTTTTTTGGTTCAAAATCTTAAAACTATTTGGTTTTTCTGATGTAGTTTTTTACATCTAATGTTGTTAGTGGTTGGGCTGTCTCCCATAGTAAACTACAAAGGCTGTGTATGTTACTTACCATTTCAGATGAATTTGTGCACAAAGAAAAGTCTGACTCTGAATTTGTAGACATCTGACTTGCAGCTGCAGAGTCTGACATTATCATTTGTTTATTCTTTTGAACTACCATTCTTCCTTTTGATGGAAGCTTGCAAATTTTAGTTTCAGATGCATTAAATCTTTTTACAAACGAAATTAATTTTGGATCATCTAGTTCTACAAGTAATCTGACTTTGCCACCTCTCTTTTCACAAATCATAATCTTTTCAGGTATTGCACTGTGATACATTCTGGATATGTCTTCAAGTGTTGTTGAAATGTATACTATGTCTGATGAGTTTTCAATTAATTGGGCAATATCCGCATAAATATTGCCTCTCCCCTGGACTACTCTGAATGTCGGGACATTCGTGCCCTGTTTTGTGGTAATCTCGTTGTTGATTTTTTCAATAACTGCTTCACCTCCATTTTTAATCTTATTTACCTCGTCTTCTTTTTTTCGTAATGCGATTTTTAGTGCATCGTGAGGATCTGCAGCAATGCATAATTTGGGACTGGACAGTGTAGTTGAAATAATATTTCTGCTGACTAGCTTATCTACGGTTCTATACATTCGCGCTCTATCTATATCTAGTTCTTTTGCAAGTGCACTTGCAGTGATCGGTCCTGCTCTTAACAGATTAAGGTAAACTTTGGCTTCTAACTCATCAAGATCTAATATCTCTTCTAATTCTGATGCTATGCCTCTTATTTGATCTTGGTACGACATCATTTTGTTTTTTCTCCTGAATTGTTTGCCATGAGAAAATTTTGTGTGATTGCATTTAATACTTGCGTATGATTTCCTCGTTTGTCATATGTTATTACAATCATCTTACATTATTTCAGATTTATGAGAACTAAAGGATCAGTCTGTTATACGCTCAACTAACAACTCATGTCTTTCTAATTCTCCACACCTAACTTATTTTGTTTGTGTATTGCAATTGAAACAATCATTAGTAAAAATGTCTAAAATGATACCTATGAGACGTTAAATGCAATTACTGCCATTATGATCATCACAACAACATGTTTTGTTCCTGCAACATATGATCCAGCTCCTATTTTTCCCGCTGCAACTCCTCCAAAGACTGCCTCGATTATTGCCATGTTGAACAATGCTGCTTCTAATTTTGATATGTCTATATCTGCAAGTGAGCTAAATAACCCCTCTTTGCCTTTACCGTTACCTGCTGCTAATAGGCTGTCTTGCACTTTTTCAATTTCTGTAAAGAAGCTTGTAGTTAGTAACACTGCAACTGCCAAAAATACTGCAAATGAAATGTAAATTGTATATGTGTATGGTTGCAATGCGGACTTTCTACTTTTTTCAATGTTTTGCATTTCTGAAACATGTCTTTGAATCATCTCTAAATTTTCACTAACATCTCCTCCTATCCTCATAGCCATTTCAAGCAACACTGTTACACGTCGTGATACTCTTGTTCCTGTTCTTTTTGCAAAATTTTCAAACGCATCTTCAATCGGAGTACCCCAACTAATGTTTGCCTTGAGATTCTTTAATTCAGGAGTTAAAGCCCCTAGGTTTCTCTCAGCTGCTTGCTCTATCGCTTTAATTAGATTTGAACCACTTTGAACCGAACTTAATAACGCTAATAAAAACACGGGCATGTTTCTATCTATGCTGTCTCTTCTTTGAACTTCTCTTAATTGATGGATTGTTAATGGAATGATTCCAACCATAATTCCAAATATTATTCCAACATCTCTAACCGTAGTTGATCCAAGCAATTCTGAGAATTTCATGCTGATTACAATTACGCTAATTGATGCAATAATTGAAAACATGATTGATTTTACTATCTCGTTTTTGAAGATTGATTTTTTTGGTATAATCTCAATCGGCGCACTCTCTTTTGGTTTTCTGCTTACACTTTGCATTTTTTACCTCTTTGGCACCATTGTGTCCATCATAACTAACATCAATACACCACTTAACGGGATTACTGCAAATGTGAGAATGTTCATCAATGTTAACAAATCAAACCCTCCCAAACTTGGACTCATAATACCCATTATTGATAGCATGATTACTGCCAATAATGGGAAAACTATCAAAAGAATCGTATAAATTTCTGCAACTGACCCTAATGATTCTGTAGTTTTTTGCAACAGCATCTTTTTTTCTTCTAGCTGAACTTTGGCAGTTGCATTAAAGTATTCTTTCAAATCCCCCCCTGACTGTGATGTGATGATTGCACCCTCTAGTAATTCTGAATATGGTCCTGGTGGTGTTCTGTTGATTAGATCTTTTACTGCAGTAATCAGATCCATCCCAAGAATCTCAATGTTTCTTGTAATGAAACGTGCATCTCTTACAATGTCTTCTTCTGTTTCTTCTTTTGCTATTGCTTTAAAAATTTCTTCTAATGATAATCCACTAGTAGCTAATGTTGACATGTATCCAATAAAATGTGGAATTTCTTCTAACAGTTTTGTTGATCTGTTTTTTACTTTTACAGGAGGGATTATTTGAAGAACGCCAAATATCATTGCCATTAGAGCCATTCCTACAACAGGTGGAAGTAAATAGGCAATAATTACAGGCTGAATGTTGATAAACTGAGTTGCAATCAGACCTATTACTACCCCACAAACTCCTGCAATCAAGCTAAAGAAAACCATGCTTGAAACATATACTTCAAAAGGAATTGGCATCATTGCTTGTTTTATTGATTTTTCTAACGGTTTTAATTTTGGATATAGAAATTTTATATGATCATTTAGTAGTTTGTAACTATAAACATGAATGGCTCCTACTGATTCCTCTTGTTGTTTTTGTTTTGTTGCTGCCATCTTCATGTTACATTTCTAACCTCTTTCTTTCATAGTATCTCTCAGGATCTGAATAATACTCCATGATATTATTCGAAACTTCCTTATGATCACGTATGTCATTTTTTGCCATCCATTCTAAAGCGAGTCGCCTTTTTGTTAGCTCGTAATTTATTTTTTCATCTGTATCTCCGTCACGTTCTTTGATTTTACTAAACACAACACTATCACCCATGAATTCATGTTTGTCTTCTCTTGGGTTCCATTTGAATATCTCATGCGTTTTAATTTCTCCTGTTTTATGATCAATGCCATCTATTTCTGAAACCTGAATTATTCTTCTAGCTGATTTATCTCCAATTCTAATTTTTAACTGCAACGTAATTAGATCAAGACTATTTGAAATCAAAGATTTTGGAACATCCATAGGTGATGATGTTAATCTAGTTAATGTGGCCTCTACTGAATCTGCATGTATTGATGAGAATCCTCCGTGACCAGTTGCCATTGCTTGAAATAATGTGTATGCCTCTCTGCCTCTTGTCTCCCCCACAATTATGATGTCTGGTCTTTGTCTAAGGGCAGCTCTTAATAGATCAAATTGATTGATTTCTCCAATTTGTGTATCTGTAAAGCTCTGTCTTGAAACAGCTGGAATCCAATTTTCATGCGGTAAATTTAATTCCTGTGTATCTTCTATGCTAACTACTTTTTGTCCTGGTCTGATAAACGTCGCCAATGCGTTTAGTGCAGTAGTCTTTCCACTGGCAGTACCACCTGCAATGAGCATAGTTGAGCGTTTTTCAGCAAGATACCACATGTATGCAGCGATATCTGCTGACATTGTTCCGAATTTTATTAAATCTATGACCGTAATTGGATCTGCCCTAAAACGTCTTATTGTAAATGTACTTCCTCGTTTTGTAATTTCATGACCTAGTGTAAGATTGATTCTGCTTCCACCAGGTAATGAGGCATCGATAATTGGATCTGCAATTGAAACATGTTTTCCGCATATGTATGCCATTTTTCTTGCAAAATTGTTTAATTCTGATTCTTTTTCATAAATTATGTTTGTTGGAATCGATTCATGCTCTCGATGCCAAACATAGATTGGAATATTTGTTCCATCACAACTAATTTCTTCGATCATGTGATCTCTCATAAGTGGCTCGATTTTCCCAAGATAGATAAAATCACGTACTGCAAAATAATTGATTTTTTCAATGTTTTTTGGGGGAATTTTTAATCTGTATTTTTTTATCATTGTTGATATTTTGTTTTTTAATCTTCGCTCTGCATCTTTTTTAGATTTGATTTCTCCTAATGATACTGAAAGCTCTGTCATTAACAGCTTTTTGATTATTTCAAAAGCCTTTTGGTCTCTCTCTGATAATTCTGGTTCTATTACTTGATATCTTAATCCTCCTTTGGCTGTAGGATCTTTTATTATTCCTGCATGAATTTCGTTGTTATCCCAGTCTAATTTTGATAATGTCATAAACTGAGGAATTTTATTTTCATTCTCTTCATTTAATTTAGATATGTAGTCAGATGGATTTTTATTTGATTTTAAAATACTTTTACTGTCATACTGTGTTTTTTGTAATGCTAAAATCTTGTCTTTAAATATTTTTAGCCTCATTTGTAGGTGTTTTAATGCATATTGTGTGTTTTAACACTTGTTCGTTCATTTGCACAACATTTTGCTTTTACTGTGGTTTATGAATACAATATCACCATGGCATGTGCAATTCATTTATGTTACGAGGTGTATAGTTGATGTTTGGACGAAAATCTAACAATGTGCCAAAATCTAAATCTGAGGCTAAACTTCCCAATATTGGCAATCTTGCATCGATTTTAAAAAATGAGTCCATCTCTATACCAAATACAATAGGATCCATACCTCGCGTGAATTCAGAACCTGATTTACCAAAACCTTCCACTAGCAAATCTGTAAATCTGATTCAAGAAGTTCAAAAACTTGATGATAAGATAATTAAACCTTTTATTGATTATACTGAAAGTCGTATCTTTTACCCTGTATTGTCCGAAATAGGGGAAACGCAGGATAATGTTTCATATTTGGATGATTTAGTCTCTGATGGTATTTTGGCCAAACACATCTATGAAAAATTGATTGTTTGTCCAATACATCCAAATGTCTTTTCATCAAGTATGAGATTGTACTGCCCTAAATGCCATTCAATGAACGTTGAGAAATTAAATCTATTTGAGCATAAAAAATGCGGCTATATTGCTGAAAGTAAGAATTTTGATTTTTCAAATATTGATCACTCTATTTGTCCTTCATGTCTAAAAGAAATCAAAAATTTTGAAAAAGAAATTAGGGTTCCCGCAATGTGGTATCAATGTGAAGAGTGTACAGAAAAGTTTGATAATGCTGTGATAAAACTTCATTGTAGAAAACATGATCATGATTTTGATACTAATTCTGGAAAATTCATCACTACGTTTTGCTATAAATTGAAAAATTCAGACATCTCAAATATTTCGGATACAGCCCAAATAAAAGATGAACTGGTAAAGTTACTACGTGGTTTTAATTTTACAGCTGAATTAAATTCTCTTGTAAAGGGAAAAAGCGGTAATGTGCATGAAATTCCAATATTCGGTAAAAGTAAATCTCACGATGATTCTATTTTGATATTTATCAAAAATCAATCTACCGGCGTGGATGAATCTGATATGAATTCTATTCTTATTCCAAAATTAGATATTGATCCAAAAAATACTTTGCTTGTTACCATCTCTGATGTCAAAGAAGGTGTAGAAAATTTGGCTAAACACTATGGGATTAATTTAATTTCAGATCCTGATTTTTCAAAAATAATTTCACGTGTTGAAGAGTTTGTTTCTGCTTGGTATGCAAATAATGGTGGTCGCAAATGAGATGTTTTTCTAATCCTCTAAAAAAAAGACGCGCAATAAGTCAAATTATGGGCAGTGTTGTGATTTTGGGTGTTGTTACGTCTATTGGTTCTGTAGTTTTGTTTAATGGCATGAATCAGATCAATGCGTTTTCATATGATCTATCCTTTCATGATAAAGCAAAAAATGAAACATACCGTGAAAATCTAATGTTCGAGCATGTAAGATTTGAGCCTGGAACTAATCAGATTATTCTTTATTTTGCAAATATTGGAACCACTGAATCTACAATTGAAAGCATTACTGTTGTTAAGCTTGACACTCAAAATATTCTAGTTGATTGGGAAGATGGAGTGAATTCTACTATTCAAATCAAAGAATCAAGTGATCCGATTATTATAAATGCAAATCTAAGTTCACTTACTTGGAATGATCCATTATATCGTAATTCCGAATATAAAATATCTGTAACTACATCTAAAGGTAATTTCTTTTCTACTGTTGCCAGTCCCTTTAATACCTAGAATAACAATGAACAATAATTTCAATTCTACATTGGAAAAAAAATCTAAACTGTGTAAACGAAGAGGAATCACAGATATTATTTCAACCATGTTGCTTATGGGAATAACGGTGACTGGTGCTAGTACTCTGACATATTTTGTAAATGATTCTTTTATTTCTGGAAATTTAGCTACTGCAT
>JACRND010000134.1:0-19201 GCA_016234975.1 Nitrosarchaeum sp.
CACCATGCTTTTTTGATCTTTGTTCTTATTTCATCATCTGAATTATGAACAAAAACTCCAGAATTTGGATCTGATTTACTCATTTTTCCTAAAATTTGTGAGTCATTTGTCTCTGCCGGTTTTGAAAGACCTGGTAATAATCTATGATGAACTGCAACTGGAACTTTCCATTTCATTTTTGGGAAAATCTCTCTAACTAACATATGGATCTTTCTTTGATCCATGCCAGCATGAGCTATATCAACATCTAAAAAGTGAATATCAACTGCTTGCATTGGTGGATACAATAATTTTGCAAGATCTATTTTTTCTTCGTTTTCAGAACGTCCCATAATAGTAAGTGTTCTCATTGTTCTTTCTAGTGACATATGCTTAGTAAATTTCACAAGTTCAGACCAATACTCTGTTTTTTCTTGATAAAGATCTGAACCTAAAACAATTTTTACCTCTGGACATACCAACTTGAAAGCATCTTGATAATATTTTGAAACTTTGGAGATCATTTCCCAATCTCCTCCTAATTTATCATTGATCAAAGTATGCCAATCTGCAAGAAACACGGTACATTTCACACCAGCCTTGACAAAATCATTAATCTTGAAACCTGTACTAATTAAACTCCCTAAATGTAAAAACCCTGAAATCTCTAAACCAATGTAATGTTTTGGGGAAGAATTTGTTTTGAATAATTCAATTAACTCATCATGTGTAACTACCTCTTCAGTAGGAGGTCTTTCAATTAATTCAACTTTTTCAGTGATATCCAAATCAAAACAACTTCTGAGATGTAGGTCTATAAAGTTATTTGAAATAATAATTTAATTGAAATTTGCAAGATTTGAAATAGTCAATCGACTAACTATTATTATGACACTTGAAGAAGGATTAGAACTAATTGAAAACTACAAAAAAGGTTTACAAAAATTTCTAGATACATTACCTGAACAAGCAGTACAGATAGGCTCTGAAATGATTAAAACTTTAACAATGAGCTCAAAAAATGAGATTATTAATTTAGAAGCAATAGAAAAAGCATTAAAACGTCCACCTAAATAGGAATCAGGTTTATCTGAGTGATTGGAACTGATTTTTATTAGAACATCAAACATTAACTAATTACATTGATCTATTAATCAAAAGAGGTATTATTACAGAATACCGAGGAAAAAATAAATCAAGGTTATTTTGCATATCTGGACATCATGATGATATTGAATATAATGAAAAATTTAGAACTTTTACACAAAAAGATTCAATGAGTAAAGAAGAGGCATATGAAGAACTCTCTAAAATGTACCAATTAGGAATAGATGATCTTTATCACAAATGTTGACTAATAAACAAACTAAATTTCTAAAAATAAATTTATCGTAAAAATATTTTAATTAATATTATTTTTTGAAAAATAAAATAATTATAAAATACTTTTACTTACAATTTTTTTTATGCTTTCTTAGATCTTCTAAAGAATCGAATTCTGTACCACAAGCTCTACACTTTTCCTTTTTCTTATTATGTGCAATTTCTTGATGTTTTTTTAGTCTTTCTGGATCAGAAAGTACAGTTCCACATTTTTTACATTTAGTTTCATTAGAACTACCAAACAATCCCATGTTTAGTAATAGTATTACCTAGTAGAAAAACTAGTTTTTCTACTGAAAGTCTCTCGATTCTAAGTCCTCAAAATAAACAAAAATCATTAATTTAGCAGATACCTTTTGCGAATACTTTCATAGGCGAAAATATGAACAAAACCGTGGTTTCTAAACAATTTAAGGAGCAATTTCATAAATTCTGTACTGATAATAATATTGAATGGGATGATAAAAAAAGACGATGGAGTAAGCCATTTCATCCTAAAATAAAAAACATTTGGGTTCAATCTGATAAGGGAGATTTTTTAAATTCTATACGTCCAAAAGAAAGAGGATACTATGACTCCAAATTTTTAGGATGGGAACTTGGAGTCATAAAGAAAGAATATTGTTTTTGGTGTGGTAGAATTATAGAGAAAACAAGAAAGAATGACCCACGTTCAGAGACAGTAAAATTTTGTAGTCCTGCTCATAGAAAAGCATTTGGTAAAGTAAAGGCTGATCAAGAAAAACTAGGAAAAATGTTTGCATCTAAATGAATATTTTTAATCTATGATGCTAACTCTTCTAAATTTTTTCTTGGTTTAGTACTAAGATAAAATGCATGAGTACTAATGATAAATGCTGCAAGGAAAACTTTTGTTGCAAAAACTAAATTCCACGGTCTATCTGGATCAGGATATGCAATTGACAACATATCGATATTAGGAATATTGCCCTTAATCATACCAGCAGTGATCTCTGCATTTAAGACCATAAAATTGTATAATACCTCATACAGTGTAATAATTGCAAATCCTAACAACATTATCTGAAGTAATGCCATCCTCCAACCAACAATTTTTTTTCCTGCAGTTCTTCTCCATCCTATTCTTGAAACACAATACCATCCAATAATTGTAGAAAAAAATATCCACGTTGAAATCCTTGAAAAATTTTCAAATGGTATGAAAGTATTTTGTATTGCTTCTCCCATTACATACGTTCCATTTTTCATCCATTCTATCATAGTGATGTAAACTCCAAAAATAAGACTTGAAACCATAATAAATCCACAAACATAGAAAATGTATAGATAAACCTTGTAACCAGGATCTGACTTTTCAAGATGGCGTTGATTCATCATGCGAATTTCCTAATTTTGAAATATAAAAATTCATGCCTATTTCATGAGATTTATAGACTAGTTTTAAAGAGACTATCTATTGAAAATTGCAATTAACGTTCCATTTGTAGGTAAAGACGAAATCGCCGCAGTTACTTCTATTCTCAAAAATGGTGCACTTACATCAGCAGCTAACCAAGGAGGAGAACAGGTACAAGCATTTGAAAAATCAGCATCACTCTTTATAAAATCAAAATATGTTATTGCTGTGAATTCTGGTACAGCAGCTTTACAGGCTTCGCTTTATGCTTTGGATATAAAAAAAGGAGATGAAGTACTCATTCCATCATTTACATTTGTTGCAACAGCTAATTCTGTAGTGTCTACTGGTGCTAAACCTATCTTTGTTGATATACTGAAAGAAAATTATACTATGGATCCTGATGATCTACAAAAAAAAATTACAAAAAAAACTAAAGCAATAATACCTGTTCATCTTTATGGAAATGTAGCATTTATTGATAGAATTTCAGAAATTGCTAAAAAGCATAACTTGTCAATAATAGAAGATTCCGCACAATCATTAGGTTCTACATACAAAGGAAAACACGCTGGAACTTTTTCTGATTTAGGTTGTTGGAGTATGTATCCTGCAAAAGTAATGACTGCAGGAGAAGGAGGATTTATTGCAACAAATAATAAAAAATTACGAGATAAATTATTGATGATTAGAAATCATGGAATGGTCCATGGATATGATACTAGAATATTTGGATTAAATCTAAGATTGCCTGAAATTAGTGCTGCAATTGCAACAATACAAATGAAAAAACTACCTGATTTTCTTAAGACAAGACAAAAGAATGCAAACCTTTTATCAAAATTAATTTCTGATTTAGATATTATACTCCCACATCAACGAAATTATGAAAATGTAAATTGGTATCTTTACACAATAGCTACATCAAAAAGGGATAAAATTCTGAAAAAACTTAATACTCAAGGAATTGGTGCAGCTTCTTACTATCCAATTCCAGTTCATAAAACACCGTTTTACCAACAAAAAATCAAACTTCCAGTAACTGAATGGGCCTCATCTCATGTTTTATCTCTCCCAATACATCCTAAAGTTACTAGTAAAAATATTGAATTTATCGCAAAAACCCTTCGTGATATATTAAATGAATAGCCTTGGAAATATAATTGGAGAATTATGCAAGATCATATTACCAATTCCAGAAGAATCATACCTAGGAAATACTAATTCTTCGATAGCAATTTGTACGCTTTCAAGTATAGATCTACTCAAAAAAATTTCAAACTCTGAACTTTTTAATCATATTTCAATTGCTGGAAGACTACTTTCTGAAAATAAAGGAATTGATTCTATTATTAAATATGTTAATCAAAATAAAAAAATTAAAACCATTATAGTCTGTGGTAAAGAAGTTTCAGGTCATAAATCTGGTCATTCCTTATTTGAACTACATAAAAATGGAATTGATAATCATGGAAGAATAATCAA
Source organism: Nitrosarchaeum sp. (assembly GCA_016234975.1). GTDB lineage: Archaea > Thermoproteota > Nitrososphaeria > Nitrososphaerales > Nitrosopumilaceae > Nitrosarchaeum. The sequence goes on from JACRND010000134.1 coordinate 4,226, forward strand.
TTCAACTAGTCCTGATCCTTTTCTTACTGTAAATAAATCAGAAATAAATTACTTTCAAAATGAAATTAATCTTGTAAATATGATTAATGAAACAAATTTTGACACAATTAAAAAATTCGTAATCTAGTATCCTATTCTTTGTCTTTCTCGATTGATTTCATTTTTCTTCTTGTATTCTTCAAGAATATCATCTGGAGTCAAATTTAGTTCTAATGATGCCTGAATCACAAAATGCCAAATATCAATTAATTCTTCTCTTGCTTCGGACACATTAAATGGAATTGGAGTTTTCCACCATTTCCAATTTGTAGTTCTTTGTAATTCTACTGCTTCATGCATAATTGCAGTACATAACGCAGAAATTCGTCCTTCAGAATCTTTTGGATATCTATCTAATTTCATTATTTCTGATAGACCTTTTTGTAATTTGAATATGGTTTCTAAACGATCTTCTATTTTTTCAGACATATCTTATAAGTATTCAATTCATCTGCAGAAATAATCGAACTTAAATCTTTTTAGAAACGGATCATTTTTTCATATAGTTTGACTCGTTTTGTAATATCTGATTTTTTAATCTGGAGTAATCCATCTAATCCATATTTCTCAACAGCAAACGAACCCAAAACATTTCCATAGACTACAGCTTTTTTAATCTCTGATAGGTTTGTTGAATTTTTACTAGCTAAATATCCTATCATAGCACCTGCAAAAGAATCCCCAGCACCGGTAGGATCAACTACATCTTCCAATGAAAATCCTGCAGATGGAAATATCACATCATCAAAAAACATCATTGATCCATGCTCACCTTTTTTAATAATTACATATTTTGCACCCCACTCCATCATCTTTTTTGCACATTTGATCAAATTGAATTCTTTTGTTAGTAGTTTAGCTTCTTCATCGTTTATAACAACTGCATCTACCGCTTTAATCATCTTAATTACTGATTCACGTTTTGTAGATATCCAAAATTCAATAGTATCACACATTGAAAATTTTACTTTATCAAATTCTTTGATAAGAGTAGAATTTTGATCAGGATCATTATTTGCTAAATATACAAACTGTGATTTTCTATATTCTTCAGGAACTGTTGGTTTAAAATCTGCAAGTACATTGAGCTCAGTTTTCAGAGTTTCTCTGGAACTAAGTGTTTTATCATAACTTCCATCATAACGAAAAGTTTTTCCATCTTTTATGGTTAATCCTTGTAAATCAAGATATTTTGATAAAATTTTATAATACTCATTAGGAAAATCTTTTCCTATCACAGCTATTAACCCAGTATTTACAAAATTACTTGCTGATATAGCTGCAAATGTCGCAGCTCCACCTAGCACATCTTTTAAAATTTTTTTTGGAGTCCTAATAGTATCTAATGCAGTTGAACCAAAAACGGTTAACATTCTTTAAAAAACTAATTTTGATGTATAAATTCTCTTGCCTGTTCTTCCGTTGGATAAAACACAAAAGGAACATCTATTGATGTGAAAATTACATTATATTTTGTAACTCCACTTATCTTTACTATTGAAACTTCTTGCGAATCTACATTGGAATCTCTTAGAAAAGTACCACTAACTACACTACTTCCTAACGCTGGAAGTACAAACGATTTTAGTTCTCCTTTTCCAATCATTTCATCATCTGCTATTACAAAAAACTCTGTTTTACCTGCTGTCAAGACCAACAATGAGGGATTGTTAAATTCTAATTCAACATTATACATTGAACCCTTTTCGTTCTTTTCAATGAGATGACTCTGTGTAATTGTTACACCTATTTGTGAGGCTGATGCATATTGAGAATACCCAAAAAGACTCATTCCTATAACAAATATTATAATTATTCCCTTCACTGAGGACCTCATATCATATTATCACAAAATTGCTTTTTAACTCAATAGGAAAAAAATCCAATTTATGTGTGTAAAAATTTTGATCTAATCTTAAAGCTCATTAGAGCTAGTAGAATAAATCAAAACCTTTCGATTTATGGTACATGGCTAGGATAAAACTCAAGCTTGGTGAGAATGAAATTGAGGTTGACTCTAGAGATTTTTATGTTGATAATCAAACTTTAGGTGAAATTATTGCAAATATATCAAATCACATACACGTAAATCAAGCAAAAATTATCTATGAAAATAAAAATGAAGAAGTTGCAAAATCAAAAGAATCAATACAATCTAATCAATACGGTCTAGAGTATTTGGATGATGCAGAAGCATATGAACCAGAATTCAATGAGCCAAAACCAATTGGTTCTGATGAAATTAAAGCAAAATTGAGAATCTTGGAAACCAGTAGATTCTTTGATTCTCCAAGAACAGTAACAGAAACTGTTCAACAACTAAGAGAATATGGTTGGAGTGCGAGTCCTTTAGATGTATCAAAAGCCCTAGCAAAGATGGCATCTAATAGAGAAATTTTAAAAAATTCAAAAGAAAATAGAGCACATTATTTTGTACAAAATACTTTAGTATCTAATTAATCCTGTACTGACATTTTTCACAATTATCAAAAATATCTCCTTCCAAATGATCAAAATGTGTATTACACTGATTACATGTATGATGCATATCAAAATACCCGTCTTTCTCAATTTGTCCAACTCTATTTGATTCAAGATTTGTACTTCTACATTTGATACAGTGACATCCACATTCAATTTTCATAATTTAATCTCCAATAATCTATGTATAGTTGTTTTACATATACAAATCATTGGGAAATAAACGTGAAATCCCACTTGAGATTGATGATCATTTCAAACTTTATGGAAAAGAACCTTGGGAAGTAGATTATGGAGAAAAATGTACGATCTGCAATGTTAGAATTGATGAATATGGTTTATGTTCTTGTGGATCAGGTGGAGATTGACTTTTCTAGTTATTGACACAAAATGGTTTAAAAATCAATTTTGGTAATTATATTTTTAGATATTGAATTTGTCTAAATGCTTTACGTATTATTTTCTTTAATTCCTCTAGAAATTCCTGATGATTTCTTTTTTCTCATAATAATCAACGTAACTACAAATCCAATTAATACAATAATTCCAAGTAGGATATACACAATAATGTCTTGATTTGTGCTTGATACTGATGTTGAAGGATTGTTTTGGATGGTAGGAATTTTATCATTACTAATTGTTGCACCTATAATTGATACATTACCTGAATTCTCGGGTCTTATGTTAAGCCAAACATGTGTTCCATTATCAATATATTCATGAAAAAACATTTTCTCATTTCCCATAAATACATTATATGGTCTTGATAATAATTCTAAAGGAATTATTGTTGTCACAAATTGATTTTCTCCATTAACTTCAAAACTAATACTTTTTGCTGATTGATCAAAATTAAACTGATTTATTTCTGCAAATGTTCTTATTTCAATTAGAAATTATCTATTATCTACTTTTACATTTTTTAATATTTTTGGTTCATTAATAGAGTACACTAAAATCATTTGACAACCATGACATGAAATTCCATTTTTTTCAGCTAAATACACAGGTTTATTGTTTACAAAAATTAAATCTGCTTCCTTAGGAATTATAAAAGAAGTAGTTTCGAGATATCTAAAATTCCAAGTCCATACATTATTTTTTAGAAAGAGGACATCTCCAAGATCATATTCTATAATCGTATCTTTTTGTGATGGAAAAATCATAACACCGTCATTATCGCCAATAACTCCAAATTGTTTCTCTTTTCCTTCTTCATCTGCAACCATAAGATTGGTTATAGTTCCATTAATCAATTCTACCTGTTTAGGTGAATTTGAGGAGGCAATTACATGCTTCACATGAATTTCATCTGATGAATTAATTACAACTTTGACTGATCTTTGTTCTGCTTTCTCTCCAATAGAAATTTCTTGGGCATCAACTACAGGAATGACTATCATGAATACTAGTATTATAAAAAAAACAACTTGTTTTGAACTCATTTATTCCACTTTAACATGAAGCATTTTTGCTTCTTCAAGGGGGCAATCATTACGATCTCTTTGTAAATTTACAATTTTATCTGCAACATCCATTCCTTCTATAACCTCTCCAAATACTGTATATTGTCTATCAAGAAATGTACTATCTGTTGTAACAATGAAAAATTGTGAACCTGCACTATTTGGATCCTGTGCTCTAGCCATAGAAACAATACCGCGATGATGTGATCTTGAACTAAATTCAGCCTTAATTGTATAACCCGGTCCTCCCATTCCCCAAGTATTCTTATTTCCACTCTTTGTATTTGGATCACCACCCTGAATCATAAATCCAGGAATAACTCTATGAAAAAGTGTACCGTTATAGAATCCATCTCTTGCTAATTTCTCAAAATTTCTAACCGTTTCTGGTGCCAAATCCGGAAGTAATTTGAATACAATAATTCCTAAATTAGTTTCAATAATTGCTGTACTCAACAGGTATTATCAACCGTCTTATCATAAGAGTCTTTTTGTAATAAATAATTTAAAATTCTTATAGTTGGTTATTGTAATTTGAAAAATTCGTAATAATCAGTACGTTTTTCGTTAATAAAATAATTTTTTAATTACTAAATAATTATTTTATTCTAAAATATTTTCTAATTATTAATACTTAAACCAAAAATTAAATCATCTCAAAAAGTTATAGTCTTATATAGAACAACTAAAATTTAGTATTCGTTGAATCGTACAAACCAAAGCACGATCATTAAAGAAGCAATTAATTCTTATCTTGACAAAGGGGTAACTGACAAACAGGATATCTATACCAAAGTCGTAGATGAACTTGGTGTTCCAAGACCTACTGTAAGAAGGGTCGCAAGAGATTTGAGAACTGAATTACTGCAAAAAATCCAGATCTTACAATCAGATATGCCTAAAACATCTACTTCTGAAGAAGACGAATAAACTAGGCTCTTTTTTTCTTTTTACTTAATATCGATTTTTAATATCAGCATTACTGTTATAAACAATGAATTTTTCAAATAATTTATGGGATATCTTGGAAACCATTTAGCAACAGTGGTTACTGGAGTCTTTGCGGCTATACTTACAGGACTGTGGCCTTATTTTGTAAATTTTGCACCCATCCTAAATTTTGTATTTACTATGGCTGTACCAATAACATGGTTCCTTACTTTTACCTGTTGGATTTCTCAAAAAAGTACTGACTACATGCATAAATCTAAAACCCATACAAGTCACAGTGAAAAAAAAAGCTTGAATAACTCACAAACCACTCAAATTTATACATCAGATGGAAAACAAGTTAGTTCAACCGAAATTAAAGTAGCACAAAATGAATTATCTGGAGAACTAAACAAACTCAAAGAAACTGTAAAACTAAAGGATAGTGAAATTGAAAGATTAAATCAAGAGATTTCAAATCTGCAAACTTTAGTTCAAATTGAATCATTAAAAACAGAACTTGCTAATCTTAAGATGTTGGCATCTGGAAGTAAAATAAAAGACAAATAGAGTTAATCCTTACAATGACAACATATTATGCCATGATTATCTTTACAACTTGGACAGCTTACGGCACCGCCGTAATGACATTTGCACGAACATAATTCTGTCGGATCTTTCTTCATATTCATTAATACGAATTCTACGTCATCTTAATATTTGACTCTTACAGTAATTAACCTAAATGAATTGGAACAAATCTTTTAAACTAAATAAAGAAATTACTGTAATGTTTAGAAATATTATATTTGCCAGTATTATCATATCAATATTATTTACTACTGTTATATCTAACACAAATTCTTTTGCTGAACCAATTGAATCACAAACAGAAATTACTCCAATTAACAATTCTATGGGAATTGAAAAAACAACTCTTCAAATGTCTATCTCTAAAGATAATAAACTACCATGGGGATTTGTTGAAGGAAAAATATCAAATCCTGTTGCTGGTTATCCTGTAATTATTCAGATTTTTGATAATGATAAAATCATTACAGGAAACAGTGTTGGTGCTGTACACTTTGCACAAACTCCAGTAAATGAAGATGGTTCATATGAATACAAATTTAGAGTGCTTGATTCAGATCAAGGAAAAATAATGAAAATTTTTGATGGTAGTTATACTATTAAAATATTCAAGGTAGTATATCTACATCCTAATCTTGATGTAATTTAGAAGCCATTTTCAAAGTCTCATCTACTAATTCTCTTAATCTTTTCTTGTCTTCCTCATTTGATATGATATTTTCTGAGATTGATTCTGTAGTGAGAAATACTGCTTTAGGATTAGTAATTACTCCGAAATATGATAATAATTGAGTGATCAATGTTTGCACATCAATAAATCCAATATTACCTGCAGCTAAAATTGCCATACCAGCTACTTTACCTTCAGTTTTTTTATAATTGATATATTCAAACAGATTTTTCAATGCTGAACTAAAAAATGAATTGTAAATTGGAGATCCAATTAACCAAACATCTGCATCCATAATATTATTAGCTGCATTTTTTGTATGTTCATTGTATTCTTCTTCTGGTCCTCTATAGCATTCAATTTGTCCATCTGAAAGATTAATCAATTTGGTATCTGCATTTTTTGATTTTGTATATTCAAAAACATATTTCATTATTACTTGAGTATTTCCATTTTTTCTAGGACTTCCTGAAATTATTACAACTTTCATAATTCTGACCACTTATCTTTGTATTTAAGTTGCAACAGGACTTTTTCAAAATTTAAAAACGGGCTTGGAGGGCTTCGATCCCCCGACCTGTAACTTAGGAGGCTACTGCGCTATCCAAGTTTCGCGTCTAAAATGACTCTGCGCCACAAGCCCAGCAAAAAAAATACTTGTAATTATTTAAGCGTAATCAAGATTAGTTTTGATCATTTCTTGTATTTGATTCCATCCTGAATTCTTCGTATCTTGCCATTTCTCAAAATACACCACATCCTTAAGATCTAGTCTTGGAAGCCATCCTGCTGTTTCAAGATCTGGTCTTTGTGCAAATTCATCTACATAACCTAAACAAAGATATGCTATTGGAACAACATGTTCTGGTAATTCTAAAACTTCTTTGAGAGTATCATTTGAAAGAATACTTACCCAACCAAGTCCAATTCCTTCTGTTCTTGCAGCAAGCCACAAATTCTGAATAGCACAACATACACTATACAACCCCGCCTCAGGAATACTTGATCTGCCAATTACAAATGGACCAAACTTTGAAGGATCATATGTTACACATAGATTTACAGGCGACTCTAAAATTCCTTCAAGTTTAAACGAAAGATATTTTGTTCTCTTTGGTTCTTCAACTAATTTTGATGAGCGATTTTTTTCTTCCTCAAAAGAATCTTTAATCTTCTTTTTTGTAGTAATATCCTTTATCAAAATGAAATTCCATGGTTGAGAAAAACCAACAGATGGTGCATGATGTGCAGCATTTAGAATTCTAGATAAAATATCGTCTTTGATAGACCTTGAGGTAAAATGAGATCTGACGTCTCTCCTTGAGTAAATTGCCTTATAGAAACCCTTTTTTTCCTCATCAGTAAATTCTTCTGCCAACTCTTAGACGTCTTTCTTCTTTTTATTCAATCCTTTCTTTTGTTAAACGTTAATAATGCCTGCACCTAATCTTTTACTTCAATGGGCCGGTAGTCTAGCCGGTTAGGATACTGCCCCGACATGGCAGTGATCGTGAGTTCGAATCTCACTCGGCCCACTTTTTAACTTAAGTTGAAGCCTTGAACTGTTTTTCAATTATACTCCAAGAAGTTTCTGTGGTTATGCTTCCCTCAACACTAAAACTACTGATATTACCATTCAAAACCGCTTGATATGTTTCAGGATTTATGTCAGACTCTTTTAGAATGAATGTATTTTTCAAAGGAATTTCAACTCCTGAATAAAATACTGCCCTACCAGGCATCGAAATATCTTCAGTAGAATACTGACCAGAACCTAATAATTGACCATCTCCATAAAGTTGGTAACCAATAATTGGAACTGTGAATGTTTTTTCACTTGGATTCTTTACAAGAAAAGTAACTTCCAATTTAGCAACATTTTCAATTTTATTAATATCTTTAACCTCAACATTTGACAATTTAACTTCAACTTGTTCTAACTGTGGATTATCAAGACTAGCATACCATACAATTACACCCATCATTCCAAATAATCCTGCAATTGCAGCATAAACTATCGTTTTCTTTTGTAATCCCAATTCAATGATATCACATTATCTACAACTAAAAAAGGTTGTCAAGATCCAAATACATAATATTTGATTTGAAATATGAAATGTTATGACTCCATTAGAACAAGCAATAATTTTATGGATTCATCTTCTTTCAGCTGCTATTTGGGTAGGAGGTTCCCTTTTTATCGGAATTGTTTTTTCACCTCTTCTAAAAACAATGTTTGATTCTATTGAACAAAGATTACAAATTATGATTAAGGTTGGTAAAAGATTCAACAAAATTGCAGTTCCATCATTGATAATTCTCATAGGTACTGGCTTATACAATTCACATGCACTCTTAAGTAAACCTGATTTGTTATTGGCTACAAGCTATGGTAATTTTCTTATCATTAAGATAATTTTGGTCATTGCATTAATTATTACATATGTAATACATGTAAGAGTAATCAGAAAAGATGTAGAAGACAAGATAATGTCAAAACAAATGTCTCCTTATCAAATTCAAAAGTTAAGAAAAAAAATTATCATTCTTGGAGAAATTACAGTAGTTTTATCAGTGACAATCCTATTTTTTGCATCTTTACTTGATGCTGGTGTTTGAGACACCCTCTATCCTAACCTCAAAACCGTCACTTAATTTGCCTATGCCATATTTACAGCCTGTAATTTTTGAAGTCACAAACAAATTTGTCTCTAAATGTTTTGAAATATTATTAACTCTAAAAATTGTCATTTCGTTAGTAAGACTTGCTGGTAAAACAAGCATGTCTGCAAGACGTTCATCAACACCAAGATTGTTTTCAGTAAAACTTTCTAGATCTAAATTAAATTTTTCTGTTTTCTTATCAAAAATTGAATCAACACCAATTATTGATTCCCCATCAATACTGAAAATCAATAAAGATGCTCCTGAGTCAATTGCACTCTCTTCATTTATCTGTGTTTGAACAACAAACTTTCTTTCAATTAACTTTCTCTCAATATTTTCAACATGTCTTTTTATCATTTCATTTGGTAAATTAGAAAATGAACAAAGTAATTTTACATTTTTTGTTTTTCTTTGATACAAAGAAATTGACTTTACATTAGAAGGTAAAACTTCTAGATTTACTTCTCCACCACCTTTAGGATAATAACCACGTTTGATTAATTTAATTGAAAATTTAATTCCCATTCTTGAATATGCTTCTTTTAAGACATATTGAGTATAATCAATTGTTGGACTCCATAGAGTATCTGTACCTCCTTTGATTGTTAAATTTAATTTTTTTTGGCAGATTGCTGCTACTGGAATCAATACTTGTAAAATTAGAGATATACTTCCAGCCGTTCCGACATCTTCTATAAGGTTACAACTTTTTACATTTCCTGGAACAAATTTTAAATTTGTCGATCCTATTTTTGCTCCTTCTACATCTGCATCACAAATTTTTTGAAGAATTTTTATCGCTGTAAGATGTTGTTGTCTTAATCCTGAAATCTTCCTATTTTTTCTAATATTTTCTATAATTATAGGTCGTTTTGTAATACATGATAATGTTATTGCGCTACGAATTATCTGTCCTCCACCCTCACCAAATTCCCCATTAATTTTTAGAAAATCCATCTGTTTCTACTCTCATTCAACACTTTATGATGGTTTTTTAAAAAGAAATTCTATGATCTTTTTGTATGAATGGACTATTAATAGGAAGATTTCAACCATTTCACTTGGGCCATCTTAATGCTTTACGTTTTGCATTATCTAAAGTTGATAAATTATGGATAGGATTAGGCAGCTCCAATAAACCCTTAGAAAAAAACAACCCTTTTTCAGCCGAAGAACGAAAGGAAATGATTCTATCTTCAATTGATGAATCTATGAAACAAAGAATTCAAATCTATTTTATTCCAGATTTAGAAAATCACATAAGATGGATAGAACTTATTGATACACTTGTCCCAAAATTTGATATTATTTTTACTAATGATGAATTAACTAGACATCTTTATTCAAAACGTGATGTTGAAGTTTTACCAATACCATTTGTTAAAAGAGATATTCTTTCTGGAACAAATATTCGAGATATGATGATAAGCGATCAAAAATGGGAGGATCTTGTACCTGAAGGAACAAAAAATTTTTTGTATAAAACTAGTGCCAAGCAACGTTTGAAAAATCTCTAATTATAAATAAACCCATTAGAAACTTACGTTGGCGATAAAAATTGGAATATTTATCAATGCTTCCCGGTCCTACAAATGTACCTAATAGAGTTATGAGAGCAATGCTTGCTCCCATCATTAATCATAGAAGTGATGATTTTGTTGAATTATACACTGATGTAGTTGAAAAAACACAACAGGTTTTTCAAACACAAAATGATATAGTGGCATTATCTGCATCAGGAACTGGAGCAGTTGAAGCAAGTGTAGTAAATATTGTAAAAAAAGGCGATAAAATCATAATTCCTGTTAATGGAGAATTTAGTAGTAGACTTGCAGAACTAATTGAAGCTCAAGGAGCTCATGTAGTAAAACTTCAAACTCCTCCAGGAGAAAATGCAACTTTTGATCAAGTAAAAGAAGCATTTGATAATAATAAAGATGTTAAAGCATTCTATGTAGTTCACAATGAAACTTCTACTGGAACTATGGTAAATTATCTTGATAGGATATCTGATTTAACATCACGTAATGATGCAATGTATATTGTAGATTCTGTTTCTTTACTTGGAGGTGTTCAACTTCCAGTTGATAAATGGAATATCGATGTGTGTATGACAGGAGCACAAAAAGCAATTGCTGCACCTCCTGGAATTTCTCCAATATCTATTAGTTCTAAAGCCAAAAAATACATGATTGCAAATCAACCTACAACAATGTACTTTAATTTAGCAAGATATTTCAAATATTATGAAGAGTCAAAGCATACTCCATTTACTCCAGCATTACCTTTACTTTATGCATACAGAGAAGCATTGACCATTATGCTAGAAGAAGGACTTGAAAATGTATACAAACGCCATAAGGTTTGTTCTGATGCCCTATATTCTAGTTTAAGTGCAATTGGTCTTACACCATTTGCAAAAAAAGAAGATCGTTCAATCTCAATTATTGCATTAAACTACTTAGATGGTTTAGAAGACAAAACTTTTAGAGACACATTAGCTGAAAAATTTAAAGTGTTAGTTGCTGGAGGATTTGGAAATCTTAAAGGTAAAGTATTCAGAGTTGGATGTATGGGTGAAGTTAACAAATACCATGTAATGAGAACAGTCTCTGCAATTTCATCAACATTAGCTATGATGGGATATGATACAGATGCCCAAGCAGGTCTCAAAACAGCAGAAGAAAAACTTAAAGCTCTCTAATCCATGTTAACTTAATATAAGGAAATTCGAGACCGATCACATTGACTTTCAATAAAGGTTCATTGGTTCTAATAGATTATACTGCTAAAGTTAAAGACAGTGACGAAATTTTTGATACCACTATTGAAGAAGATGCAAACAAACACTCCATCCATGAACCAAATGTAAAATATCAACCAAAACTTGTTTCAATTGGCGAAGTATCATATCCTGTCCTTAAAGGATTAGACGAAGCACTAGCTAAAACAACTGTTGGAGACAAACTTACAGTTGAGGTTACACCAGACAAGGGATTTGGTGAAAGAGACTCTGGCAAAGTTAGAATGATTCCTATTAGAAAACTTGGTGAAGATGCAGAAAAAGTTTCTGTGGGAGATACAATTGAGGTTGATAATAAAAGAGGAATTATAAGATTTATTGGCTCAGGAAGAGTCCAAATTGACTATAACCACAGATATGCAGGCAAAACAATTCTTTACGATGTTAATGTAATAAAATCACTTGATTCCCCAAGTGATAAAGTAGATGGAATTCTCAAAAATAGATTACCGCTAGAAGATTCCAAGATTACATTTGAATTAAAGGACAAAGAAGTAAACATTACAATTCCTGAAGAGATATTGAGAGCAGATGGACTTCAAATAATGAAACATTTCATTCAATTAGATATTTTCAAGTTTGTTCCATCTTTAGAGAAAGTCAACTTTATTGAAACACATCTAAATAAACAAACTCAGACAAAGAAAACTGAAACCAAAGAAGAAAAAACACCTGAACAAAAAACAGTTTAAGTCAAATTACATTTGTAGTCTTTGCAAGATTCAATGCTTTTCTTTCCGTCATCTCAATTTCTTTTAAAATGGTATATCTTTCAGGTCTTAGTTCCTGTGCAATCATAAGAGCAGTAATGACTTCATCTGGTTTTAAACCAACTTGTTTAGCTGAAGTAGGTGCACCAACATCTTTCAAAGTTTTTGCAATTTTTTTCCAATCCTGACCTTGTAACTTGGCCATCATAATAGATCCAATGCCACATTTTTCTCCATGAAGCCCTCTTCCTGGGGCAATCTTATCTAAAGCATGAGAAAAAAGATGTTCTGCTCCTGAACATGGTCTACTACTACCCGCAATACACGATGCCACTCCTGCACTAATCAGCGCCTCAACAATTATCCTTGCATCAAGTCCATTCTTGGCATAATAACTTGAATTTTCCATAACTATTTTTGCACTCATCAACGCCAAATCTGCAGAATATCTACCATAATATTCACCAGTTTTTTCATGTCCTAACTGCCAATCTTTAACCGCTATAATATTTGCAATAAGATCTCCACAACCACTTGCTAAAAGTTTTGCAGGAGCCTTACGTATAATATCAATATCTACAAAGACGCCTAACGGTGCAGATGCAACAATTGAATGTGGTTTGTCACTAACTACAGAAACAAATGGACTTGCCATTCCATCATGTGATGCAGCTGTTGGCATACTCACAAATGACTTGCTAAGATTGTATGCGATCATTTTTGCAGTGTCTACAGAACGACCTCCTCCAATACCTGCAATCAGATCACATTCATCTTTTCTTACATCTTTTTGAATCTGATTAATAGCTGTAATTGTATTGTCCCCAGACGTATGCCAAACAAACTTTATTTTATTAGATTTTAGTGAATCTTCAATTTTTTTCTTAATGATCCTCTTTACATTTGTTCCGCTGATCAATGAAATTCTTTTTGGTTTATTGAGCGAATTCACAAATCTTCCAAAATCACCTATGTTTTTCTCCCCAATCTCAATGAGCCTAGGTAATTCCATCGTATGCGACTGCATGCGATCATGACTTTTTGTCATTATTTATCATTTCAATGGAACAAAAAGTTATTTAAAAGGGTGTCATGCATTTCTTATTATCTCTAATAGGTGTATTTTGTCAAATAACGTTGAAGAAAAAATTCTGCATGGGACTACCACTGTAGGTATCAAGGCTAAAGACGGTGTCGTATTATGTGCCGATATGAGGGCTAGTGCTGGATATTTTATTGCAAATAATAACACTATGAAAATTCAAAAAATTGATGAACATGCAGGCTTAACTTTAGCTGGTGGTGTGGCTGATGCACAGAACATCGTAGATATACTTCGTTACCATTCAAATCTTCATAGAGTAGAAAAACAAGAACCAATTTCAATTCATTCACTAGCTAGACTTTGTTCTCTCATATTTCATCAAAATCGTGGTTATCCGTTTATGGCAGATATTCTTGTTGGTGGTTTTGATGCAAATGGTCCTGCATTATTTAATATTGACATGTTTGGTTCAGTTGAAGAAAAATCTTATGTAACAACAGGTAGCGGTTCTCCTGTAGCATATGGTTTGTTAGAAGAAGAATATAGATCTGATCTAACAATAGAAGAAGCAAAAAAAATAGCTCTAAGAGCAGTAAAAGCCGCAATAGTTAGAAACATTGGTACTGGTGATGGAATTAACATCGCAGTTATGGATAAAGACGGATTCCGTCTGTTGACCGATGAACAAAAGAAAGCAGTCATCGAACTTTAGTGATTTAATGCAAAGAAAACAGCAACAAAAAGAATTACCTCCTAGCCAAAATATGATGGCCACTATACTGCAAAGTATACCCAAAGAAGCTAAGGTAACAAAAATAGAATATGAAGGACCAAGAATTGCTCTGTATACAAATGCACCACGTTATCTGATGGAAAACAACGAAACAATTTCAAATCTTGTTAATATAATAAAAAAAAGAATTGTTGTAAGAACTGATGAATCTATCAGAAAATCAGAAGAAGACGCACGAAAAATTCTAGCAGAATGTATTCCAAAAGAAGCAAATTTTCAGGGAGCATTCTTTGACACTGCAACAGGTGAAGTTTCAATTGAAGCTAAAAGACCTTGGTTATTACAAAGAGACGCAAAAGAATTCAATCATGCTGAAATAACTGAAAGAATAGGTTGGAAATTACGTATAAGAAAAGCCACTACCATACCATCACGTACTATTCAAACAATAAATGCAAATCTTAAACTTACATCTGCTGAACGAAGCAAGCAATTCAAGCAAATTGGAGATGAGATATTTAGACCTCGACTAGCACAAAAATCTGAAGTATCTCTCATAACTCTTGGTGGCTTTAGTCAAGTAGGAAGATCTTGTATGTTATTATCAACTCCTGAAAGTAAAATTCTGGTAGACTGTGGTATTAATCCTGGTGCAAAACATCCAATGGATTCATTTCCTAGATTAGATTTTCTTGATATTACATTAGATGAGCTTGATGCAATAGTAATTGGACATGCACATTTAGATCACACCGGATTCTTACCTGCCTTATGCAAATTTGGTTACAAAGGACCAATCTATTGTACTGAACCCACGCTTCCAATTATGAATCTTATTCAA
>JACRND010000134.1:19229-24029 GCA_016234975.1 Nitrosarchaeum sp.
TCTGCACAAGGTAGAACACCAATGTATTCAGAAAGAGATGTGAAACAAATCATGAAACAGGCAATAACTCTACCATATGGTACTGTTACAGATATTTCACCTGACATTAAATTGGTTCTTGCAAACGCAGGTCATATTCTGGGCTCTGCACTATGTCATTTCCACATTGGAAATGGTGATCACAATTTTGTTTATTCTGGTGATATTAAATTTGGAAAAAGTATCTTGTTTGAAGCAGCAAGCTGGAATTTTCCTAGGGTGGAAACTTTGTTAATTGAAAGCACATATGGTGCAAAAGAAGACATTCAACCAACTAGACAAGAAGTAGAATCTGCTTTCATTAATGCAGTAAATAATACTCTTGCTGATGGAGGAAAAGTTCTCATACCCATTCCTGCAGTTGGTCGTGCTCAAGAAATTATGATGGTAATTGATCATCACATGAAATCTGGTGAAATGGTCGAAGCACCTGTTTTTACAGAAGGTATGATTTCATAAGCTTCAGCAATTCATGAAGCATATCCTGAATATCTAGCCAGAGAACTAAAACAAAAAATATTGGAAACTGATGATAATCCATTTGATTCAGAATACTTTACAAATATTGAACATGCTGATGCAAGAGAGGAACCAATGAGAGATAACTCACCCTGTATTATTTTGGCTACATCTGGAATGTTAGAAGGTGGACCAGTTTTAGAATATTTCAAAAATATTGCACCTGATAAGAAGAACAAAGTCTTGTTTGTTTCATATCAGGTTAATGGAACCATGGGAAGAAGAGTTTTGGATGGTTCAAAACAAGTTACTATGTTAGGTAAAGAAGGAAAAGTTGAAGTTGTTACAATAAATTGCAGTGTTGAAAAACTTGATGGATTCAGTGGACACAGTGATTATAACCAACTAATGTCATTTGTTCAAAGACTTAGACCAAAACTTCGTAGAGTACTTGTAAATCACGGAGAACGAAGAAAATCAGAAAACTTGGCAATGAATATTAGAAGAATGTTTAGAGTTCCAGCTCATTATCCTCAAGTTCAAGAAGCAATAAAACTATTTTAGATCATATTCTGGTTTCCAGATTTTGATACTAGATGGCGCCACAATGATTCTTTCTTCACCCAATCTTGCAATATCTGCACCTTCAGTTTTTGCAATAGAATACAATTCCTCAACTACTTTTCGAAGTTGTTCTACATCTTTTTGTGCCAACGGTGTAACTCTAAGAATTAAAATCATCTCTTTTTTGATGTCTTCTTTTATTGAATGGACATCACTAATGTCTCGTATAGTAATGGCTTTCAAATAGGTGGGATTTTCTTGTTTTTGCATCCTTGAGGAAAATGTAATCTACTCCTTCAAAAACTCTTCCTTAGTTTTAACTAATTTTAAAAATTTTCCATGCCTAAATTCTAAATTTAATGTAGGATTCTTCTTCAGCACGTTGTATGATGATTTCTTCTTTTGTATTGCCTTTATTGATAGTAATTACTGCTTGTTCTCCTTTTGGTGCATCTGAATATCTTAAGGTAACTGAAGATGCAAATTTCACATGTGCTTCTGCATTTTTTCCACGTAAAATTGAAACTGGTCCCATATGATCACGAGCCTGAAATAAAATATCACCTGGTAATGCAATTGCCTTTATCATTTCATTTTCATCTTTATTTCTTCCAACAACAAATTTAGTTTGTTCATCTAATCTGAAATGTCTACCAATCTTTAACAAATCAATATCATTTATTGTAGGAGTTTCAGTATGTGCAAACAAATCTTTTGCACGTAATCCAAATGTTGGATCAGTTAAAAGACATCCACCGCCTGCATTTGGTGGATTTTCAATTCCATATTTTTTTGCCATATCTAATTGTGCTCTTCTAGTTCTACCTTTAATCATTCCAAGATTTTCTCTTTTGATCAATCCGTTTTTCTCAGGATCTGTTTCTGGAAGTAATGCTGCAGATAATGGTCTAACAATTTTTCCTACAAGACCTGATTCTTTTTCAATAGTTCTTAATGCAGGACCATGTTGGCTCATTGGTCTTTGTCCCAACACTTCTCCTGAAATTATAAATTCAGCTCCAATCTCATCCATGTGTTTTTTTGCAGCGTTAAACATCATAGCTCTACAATCTATACATGGATTAAATCCAGAACCAATCCCGTGTTTCGGATGTTTTAACATCTCAATGTATTCATCACCAAGATATACTGTCTTTAGATTTACATTAAGATCATCAGCTCTTTCTCTAATCTCAAAACCACAACCTCTACCACAATCAAAATCACAAAAAGGCGTCTTTATTGCAACAGCTGAAACCTCAAAGCCCTGTTCTTGCATCATTCTTACTGCAAGCTGACTATCTAGACCACCAGATAGCAGAGCAACTACTTTCTTCTTTTCTTCTGTCACAATCATAAAAATCAAAATTCCAATATACAAACTTTGCATCATACATAAATTAAGAAACGATACGATATTTTTTTGTGAAGGAACGAAGAAAAAATCTTCTTAAATTCGCTCAAAAGATCGACTGTGATACACTAGTCACATTTGAGCCTGAAAATTTATTCTATATGACTGGATTCTGGGGCGAAGCTATTGGAATGTTGGAAAAAGGAGGAAAAACTACAATAATTGCTCCAGAACTTGAAGTTGGTCGTGTCAAAGCAGAATCTGAAAATTGTGATATAATTACAGCCGAACGAGGCACAGGTCTAATTTCTTCATTAATTAATAAAATCAAAAAAAAGAAAGTTTGCACTGATTGTCAGAATTATTCTATAATGACATCTCTCAAAAAATCCATTCCTACAATAAAATCATCCACCGAACCATTTTACAATTCTCGTATAATCAAAGATAAAAAAGAGATTGATATTCTAAGAAAAGCTTCAAAAATAATTGATGAAATGTATGATATTTGTTATAAAAAAATGAAAGTAGGCCAAAAAGAATCTGAATTACAAACAATCTTGATGTCATATGCAATGAGACAAAAAATGTTTGATACTGGATACAAGTCTACTCTTAATCCTTTGATTATAGCTGGAGGACCAAATGGATCTTTACCGCATGCACAAGTAACTGATAGAAAATTCAAAAAAGGAGATCTTGTAGTTGTTGATCTTACATTAAGATACAAAGGATACGTCTCAGATGCAACCAGAACATTTGCAATTGGAAAAATATCTCCTCAAGAGAAACAAGTTTATGAAATTGTAAAGGAGTCACAAAAAATTGGATTAAAATCTGTTAAACCAAATATCAATTGTAAAGATGTAGACTTTGCATGTAGAAAATACATTGAGGAACAAAGATATGGAAAATACTTTATTCATTCAACAGGTCATGGTATAGGACTAGAAGTTCATGAGCTACCTACTATCTCATATAGAAGTGATACCAAATTAAAAGAAAATATGGCAATTACAGTAGAACCTGGAATCTACATACCAAACAAATTTGGAGTTAGAATTGAAGATTCTTTAATTGTAAAAGACAAACCAATCATTCTACACAAATTCACAAAAGATCTAATTACTATCTAATTTTAATCATAATAATTTACAATATCGATTACATGTTTTGCATTTGAATTTTTAGCCTCAATTTCTTTTGTATCCGCGTTTACATTCCAAACATATTCTATTTTTCCTTTATATGATTCAAATGTCAAAATTATTTTGTAAACATTCTCAGTAGATTCATCTGCACTAGAAACAATAAGATCTACTTTTGTCTTTTTATTATCATATATTTTTTCATCAGGATATTCCGCTGCAATTTGTTCCGTTATAGCATTCATTACAGTTAGTCCTTTTTCATTTGGACCATTATATGACATTAAAATTTCCACAATCTGTTTTTGATCATTTGTTAAATTATCTGGAAAACTACTTTGCAAATCACTCTTTGTTAATTCCGGAATTACAAAAATAACAAATATTGCTATTATGCCGAGATAAATCGGGGCTCTTTTCTTTAGAAATGCCTTGAAATCTGATTTTTTTGGTTTTTCTTCTTTCTTTTTGGTATCTTTGTCCATTTGTTCTCCTTGTTATCAATCTAGTATTTTGCAGTTAAAATTAAAACTTGCCAAGGAAATACAATTATTCCATTTTTTTTAGTATATGGGATAGTATTTTGTTTAACTGCTTGTTTCAATTCGTTCTTTTTAGATATGTCTAACGAATTTAATTTTTCTTTGAGTGGTTTGGCAATATATTTTAGATAATTTTTCCAATAATCATCAAATTTTCCTGGACTATAACTAAAAGTAAAATCTTTTATTGAAATTTTTGAGAATCCTGCATTTCTAATTTCATTGTATAATGCACTTTTTGTTCCAAATCTATCCATGTTTGGTGAACCAGATGGGACATAATCTGGAATAAACTCTGTTACAGCATCTAAAATATTACTAAAAAATGGAACTTTGTCCTTATGTCCATGAACGGATATCCCAAGTATTCCTGTTTTTTTGAGGCTGTTTCTGATGTTTTTTAATGCTTTTCGTGCATTCGGGAAAAAGAATAATGCATACTGACATGTTACAACATCAAATTTATGAGAAAAACTAAATTTTTCAGCATCAATATTTACAAAATCTAAATTGGATTTTACACCATTCCATTTCTTTGCAATTTTAATTGCAGCAACTGAAGCATCTGCTCCAACAACATATCCTGAATCTCCAACTTTATCCCTAATTTTTTTTGTAACTACACCAGTACCACATGCAAGATCTAATACACTATTACCTTTGCTTACATTAACTATCTCAACTAATTTAGAAG
>JACRND010000135.1 GCA_016234975.1 Nitrosarchaeum sp.
AAGGCATATTGGGAGCTAGAGTAGTTTTCCACGTAGATTTTGATTATTTCTTTGCTCAATGTGAGGAGATACGAACTCCAGATCTAAAATCAAAACCAGTATGCGTTTGTGTTTTTTCAGACAGGGGTGGGGACAGTGGGGCAATTGCAACAGCAAATTACATAGCTAGAAAGTTTGGAGTGAAATCAGGAATACCAATTAGTTTTGCAAAAAAAAGATTGGAGGAAAGAAAAGATGCCATTTTTCTTCCAGTGGATTTCGATTATTATTTAGAAATTTCTGAGAAAGCTATGAACATTATGAAAGAAAGTGCTGATATTTTTGAATATATAGGAAAAGATGAAGCATATTTGGATGTTACAAATAGGGTAGAAGAAAATTTTGACAAGGCAAGTCATTTGGCACAGCAAATTAAAAATTCCATCAGAGACAGGGTAAAACTTAGTTGTTCCATAGGAGTTTCATCTAATAAATTGATTGCAAAAATTGCATCAGATTTTAGAAAGCCAGACGGATTAACAGTGGTGTCACCAGAAAAAGTTGAAGAATTTTTAGAGCAATTAAAGATTAGGGCAATACCAGGAATTGGAAAGAAAACAGAAGAACGATTTACGCAGATGAATCTTGAAACAATAAAAGATCTTAAAAAATTAGACGTGTTTACTTTGAATAAAGAATTCGGAAAAAAACATGGGACTTACATATTTAATGCAGCGCGTGGAATTGATAATGAGCCAGTAAAAGAAAGAGAATCAAGCATTCAATACAGCAAGATTGTTACTTTAAAAAAAGATTCAAAAGAATATGATTTTTTGGCAGAAAATCTTGGTGAGTTATGCAGAGAACTACATGAAGTGATTCAAAAAAACAACAGAATGTTCAAATCAATTGGAATACAATTTATTCTGTCAGATTTGACAAATAAGACAAAATCAAGAATGCTAAAAAATTCTACATCAAGTCTGGAAGAATTACAAAAAAATGCAGATCAGTTATTAAAAGAAGCACTAGAAGACCAAAAAAATACAGTTAGAAGGTTAGGCGTAAAAGTTTCAGAACTTTCAGAAATTCGTGGTCAAAGTAGCATCACTAGTTATTTTTAGGGAGTGATTTTCCTTCAGATTCCAATTTTTTTAGTTTCTTGGTTTCTATTAGAATTACTACTAGTAAAAATACAAACAACCACGGCAAAAACATGATCTCGCCTGCTACAGAATGAAATTCTTCCCATTGCTTTGCATCAGTAGTAACTTTGAGGGCATACCAAGACAAAGAAAATATCCTAATCATATTAACTCCAATAGTTCCTGCAATTCCTAATCCAAAGTAAACAGCTTTTCTATTTTTAGGGATGTTCATTTTTAGTAAAAATGCACCCATGACCAAAGAATAGATGATTATACTATGTACCCCAGCAGATGGCCAAAATACCTGAAGCACCATTGGACCGAAATCACCTTTTAGGAACATCATATTACCATGTGCCGTAGCAGTTCCAAGATGAAATAAATTTACTAACCACACATTTGTTTGCACCAAGTAAGGCACAACATATTGTAATGGACCAAGAGAGTCATATGGGAAAAATGCATCTAATGAAAGAATAATTGCACTTCCAGCAAGAAATATTGGTCCCGCAGGTGCAATTCTTATCCATCGTCTACCGAAAAATATACTGAGTGCGGCAATTGTAAAAATACCCATCACAATAAAATCCCACATCCATGTCCAAGAATAGATCAGTTGTACGTCGAATTGTTTTGCAGATGCTATAAGATAATCTCTTAAACCATATTCCAATCCAATAAGATATGCGATTACTATAATTGCCAATGGAATCACAGCAATCAATCTTTTTTTAGAAATGATAATTTTAAGACCAATTAATTCGGCAACTACAAATACAAGCGCAAAAAGAAATCCACCTCTCCCTTGATTCCAACTTAAACTGAAGCTGTTAGGGAATGCAGCTAGGGCAAAAACAATCGGACTAGCAATAATAGCAATTCCAATCATCAAGTTCTTATTTTGCATCATGCTTGAATTAAAAAGTGGCCAATAAATAGATCAAGATCACATTAACAAATCATAGAAAATTTCTCAGGACAACAAAGGTGTTCATAGTATGGATCAGATAATTTATTTTTGACCAAAAACACGGTTATTGCATAGTTACCAGTTTTTGGAATTATTTTACTGCATTTTACACATCTTAGCGTATCCACAAGTAATTCAGACAATAAAACATACTTTAGAAAAGGGATGTAATGATTGAAAATAACTATTTACAACGAATTTAGCCATAATTAAATTTTGCATGTAATAAATTAGAAAAAATCTGCAATTGTTTTCTGACGAATTAATTTCAAAATATTTCCTTTTGAAAGCCATTCAGATTTACTAATACTTGTTTTCTTTGATGCCAAAGTAAGAGCATCATCAAAAGTTTCGCCAATTATCGGGGTTTGTCTCATTGCTGAACGAATACCTTCTCTTACCTGCCAAACACCAACAGGGATTGCATATTCGGGTCTAATTTCCCGCAAGATTATCACACCAGATTGAATTTTATTTTTCATTAGATATTCAACTACTCCTAATTTAGCTGCAAAATAGGCGCCAGATATTGCAGGAGGATGATTGATTCCACGAGCATCCTCAAA
>JACRND010000116.1 GCA_016234975.1 Nitrosarchaeum sp.
TAAAATTAGAAAGATGTTAGAGTAGTTATCACAGAAATCAGGTAGAGGGACTGAATTAATTAGCGTCTATATTCCAAAGGGTAAACAGCTACATGAAATTATTAGCACATTACAGCAAGAACAGGGAACAGCAGATAACATAAAATCAGATTTGACAAGATCACATGTCGTAGATTCACTAGGTAAAGTAATTCAGCGACTAAAGCTCTTCAAGAAGACACCTGAAAGAGGACTGGTAATGTTTTGTGGGGCATTACCACCAGAAGGAGGAGGTCCATTAGGAAGTGAAGTGGTAAAAGTTTGGGAGATTGATCCTCCAAAAGACTTGAAACAATATCTGTACAGATGTGATGATCATTTTCATGTAGATATTCTAAAAGACATGTTAAAAGATGACAATTTAATTGGGTTTTTAGCTATAGATGCCAAAGATGCAGGCTGGGGTTTACTTCATGGTGATAAAATAGAAGTTCTGTCACAAACAGGTTCTGGAGTAGCAGGAAAACACAGACAAGGAGGACAATCTGCAAAAAGATTCCAAAAATTAAGAGAGATGGAGCTTTCATATTATTATAACAGAGTAGCAGAAACTACTCGAGAATATTTTATCGATATTTATCCTGTCAAAGGATTAATTATTTCAGGTCCTGGTCCTACAAAAGAAGATTTCATCAACGGGGGTTATTTGGAATACAGATTACAAAATATGATCATAAACACAATAGATGCAGGATATTCAGGAGCAGAAGGAGTCAGAGAGGCATTTGCAAAATCAGCAGAACTGCTTTCCGATTTCAGAATGGTGGAAGAGAAGAAACTGATTGAAGATCTGTTCAGAGATATAAACTCCCATTCAGGGTTAGGAGCGTATGGACTCAAAGATGTTATTGAACTTCTTAAAAACAATGTAGTGAAAATACTAATCATTACAGATGACACAAACCTAAATCGAGTCGAGGGAAAATGTCGTAGATGTCAACACATTCAAGAAGAAATTGTTGAAAGGCGAGAGGTTATTCCAAAAAAGACAAAATTTACAAATAATCCTTGTCCAAGTTGCAATTCAATGGAAGTAGAAGCAAACGAGCAAGATATTGTAGATTATCTGGAATTGATTGCAGCAAAAACAGGAAGTAGATTGGAAGTAGTGTCAGGAAGTGCAGAGCACGGAGTTATGTTATCAAGCTTAGGCAAAGTAGGAGCAATACTTCGATACAATCCAGGCCATGCTAAATAAGTGATTCTTTGATTTTTTGTGCCAGAGTAAAAAGTTCCTCGTCATTAGATATTGAACGTTTTGTCCAAATTGTTCCTTTGTGATTATATCTTGGAATGATATGGACATGAACATGTGGAATAATCTGTTTTGCGGCTCTACCATTGTTTTGTCCAAGACTAAATGCGTCTGCACCTGTAGCAGTTAAGATTGCATTTGCTATTTTTGGAACTATTGAAAACAATTCCCCAACTGCTTTAGAATCCATATCAGTTATTCTTTCATGATGTTCTTTTGGAACTACCAAACTATGGCCAACATCAATTGGATATTTGTCCAAAAATGCAACTCATGACATAACTTGAATTTTTGATTTTATTTATTGTTTCATCTATAACCCATGCATTAATTTATCATATCAACACTAAATCAGAGATAAAATTAATGTTCATCTGACTAACCACGAGTTTTAGATGCTAGTTTTAACTGTGAGAATCAGATATGATATTTCATATATGAAAATCATATTTTGTTTATTGCCATAAGTATACCATAAAGCAAAGCTTGTGGTCTAGGAGGACATCCTGGAATGTAGACATTCACAGGGACAATGTTGTCTATACCTCCTGTGGTTGCATAATTACTACCAAATATACCACCACTGCAGGCACATGCACCTACAGCAATAACGAGTTTAGGATTTGGAGTAGAGTCATATGCTATCTTTAATGCTCTTTCCATGTTTTTGGATGCAGGGCCTGTTACCAATAATATATCAGCATGACGTGGTGATGCCACAAAAGTTATTCCATATCGCTCAATGTCATAGATAGAATTATTCAATGCGTTGATCTCAATTTCACATCCATTACAAGAACCTGCATCAATTTCTCTTATAGTTAATGATCTTCCAAAAATTTTGTAAATTTTATTTTTTAATTCTTTTCCTAATTCATCATATGTTTTTCCAAATTGGGCAGACATGAAAAACGTTTCAATAAGGTCGTCTCTTCTTTTTTTTGCTAAATCAAATTTATTTGTAATTTTAATTAGTTCAGGAGATTTTACTTGACAGTTTCCACATAAAATGCACTTTCCATTATCAAGATTAATTTTTAAATCATCATTGTTTTGATATGTTATGGCATGTGTAGGACATGAATTTTCTAATATTTTTCCAATTTTATCATTTAAGATGAAATCTTTGTTAGGATCTAATGTGACATATCCTCTATAATTCGATGCAATACTATCATCCATTTTTAATGGATCTTTTATTGTGTTTGATTTGAATGACATATCAATAAAATTATCTACTTTATCGTTATTTTTTTTCATAGGTCATTCCCCGAATAAGAAAAATCAAAACTTTTGTTAATTACTGGAAAGTCAGCAACAATGTTATTTAATACTGCATGCTCAATAATAGGCCAATTGGAAAAAGAGGCAGTTCTGATCTTATATCTAAAAATAGAATTGTGCTCTCCAATCATAACCCAATGCAATGTCTCTCCCCTATGAGACTCAGCATAACCTAAACCTGATGAATATGGAGTTAATTCTTCATCTAGAGATACAAACAACCCATCATTTTCTAGAGCAGTAATAGAGCCTATGATGTCTTTTGATTGCCTCAAGTCATCAACACGGCTCATAACTCTAGATAAAACATCGCCAATTCGTTTCTGCAATTCCACTTGATGCTCCATTGTTTCTCGGGGTGTTTTTTGTTTCAAGTTAATTGATGGATAATAGCCATAAGGATGAGTATGTCTGGCATCTGTTTCAATACCAATACATCTAGAAGAAATTCCAACCAATCCCAAATCTTTTGCCGATTGTTTTTCAATTATGCCAGTATTTCGTAGTCTGTCCATTACAGATGAATTTGATTTTAAATGATCTAGTATTTTTTCAAAGTTCTGGAA
Organism: Nitrosarchaeum sp.; assembly: GCA_016234975.1. Classification (GTDB taxonomy): domain Archaea; phylum Thermoproteota; class Nitrososphaeria; order Nitrososphaerales; family Nitrosopumilaceae; genus Nitrosarchaeum. The sequence goes on from JACRND010000116.1 coordinate 3,145, forward strand.
AGCATCATCTAAA
>JACRND010000117.1 GCA_016234975.1 Nitrosarchaeum sp.
GGCACCAACTGTAATTGGATTCAAGGTCCACAAACACTTGAAATCTAGAAAATAGTTCCAATTTTTATTATATCTCTAAAATTCAAAAAAACTAGATAAAATGATCTCAACGTTTTTTATATAGGAATTAAGGTGTACACTAAGCCAGGTAAAGAAATATGGAAAACAATACAAAGTCATTTTTAATTGGTTTCATTTTATTATTTGTTTTATTGCCAAATAATGTATTTGCTCAAATCTCTGATTCTGACGGTGATGGCATTCCAGATTCTTCAGACTCTTGTCCAACACAACCAGAAACTGTTAATGGATTTCAAGACTCAGATGGTTGCCCCGATGTAGTTCCACCAACTGATTCTGACGGTGATGGCATTTCTGATTCAATTGATCAATGTCCGACACAAGATGAGACTGTTAATGGTTATGAAGACTTGGATGGTTGCCCCGATGTAGTAGCTCCAAAAGACACTGATAATGATGGAATTGACGATAAAATAGATCAATGTCCAACACAAGCTGAAACAATTAACGGATCTGATGACTCAGATGGTTGCCCAGATGTAGTCACTCTTCAAGATTCCGATAAGGATGGAATTATAAATTCTGCTGATACTTGCCCACATTCTCCTGAAACATTTAATGGATTTCAAGACTCAGATGGTTGCCCAGATAATTCACCTGTAACTGACTCTGATGAAGATTTAATACTTGATACCCTTGATTCTTGTCCAACACAACCAGAAACTGTTAATGGATTTCAAGACTCAGATGGATGTCCTGACACATTACCTATAAAAGATTCAGACAATGACGGAATTTCAGATGATTATGATAAATGTCCAATTCAATCTGAAACAATAAACAATTATCAAGATACCGATGGTTGTCCAGATATAGTTCCTACAAACGATTCAGTTCCTACACCGAAATCAGCATCCGAATCCGATAATTCGTTCTTTCAATGGACTGCTGTTATTGCTGCAATTATTACTGCCGCCGGTGCTATTGGAGCCGCAAAATTCAAAAAATCATCCTGAATTTTCTAAATAGTTTTTCATTTTTATCTTTTTTCTTTATTTTTATATCTGTTCTGACATGTCCTTTAACCAAACATTTAATGCCAAAAATTCTTTTTATAAATATAATTGGTTTGCACGCCAACAACCCAGAAGGAATCATCGTTGGATGATTCCTTCTGGAATTTTAATGAGGTTTGAACACATGTTTAATATTCTGTTTTTTGGGTTTTTTTCTCATTTATTTTTGTACACTATGGAAATTGGTCAAATAGCATTTGTTATTGCTGTCATATTATTTGCTGTATCTGTAATTGTTAAAATCATAAAAAATAGAAAAGCCAGAAAAAACTAATAATAATTTTACAAAAATAATCTATATTTTCGATAATTTTCTATTGTTACTCTAAGTTATTATATTGAAACAAACAACTATTATTAATGCATATAGAATATGAAGAATTTGATAGCATCGAAGATATCTTTTTGTACATGGCATCTGCAGCTCCACCTATGAAAAATACAATGCCAATTAATTCGTATAAGGGTTACATTATGGCGTTTATCCCACTCAGCCCTGCAACTGGAGATACATATCTTATGATTTATGCTAAAGGTATACTTGAATCAGGAATTTATGAATTCGATGTAAATTCAAAGTCTTTCAAAAAAGTTGATGCTATTGAAAGGGCAGATAAAAATTACTTTGTTTCTTTAACACCTAAAAGAAATACCATAGCTGATCAAGCTATTAAAAATTTATAATTTCTTTGTTTGAATCTTAGGAGCAGAAATTGATCTACTTCTAGCATATTTGTCTATAATTTCATCTGGGGTTCGTCCATTGAATAGATCTTTACATAATCCTCTCAAATATCTCATAATTGCCCATGTACCTGCTTTTAGAATTCCATACATGAATACTTTCATTGGTGGACCATATGTTTTATTTCTGAGAATAATTGGAATGATGTCATTGATGACACGAAGATTATTTTCCCAACATTTCCAAAATAATGTAAACTGTGCTTCATTCAAATTTCCAAAATGCATAGAATTCTTCTCACTAAAATCTTGGTAAAGTAATGGTGCAACTAATCCTCTAAAGTTCATTTCTCTAAAATCACTCATCATGTCAATTGTATATTGAACGTCATCTGGGGTCTCATCTGGCCAACCTATGATGATAGTTGCAGCTGGGAACCAATGATTTTCATTTAAAATTTTTGCTCCTTCTCTTACTACACTGCCCCATTCTTCAGGTGCAAATGGTCTTGTTTTTACACCAAGATGCTTTTTTACCATGTTTGGTGCAACTGTTTCAATCCCTAAATTTGTTGCAAGCCATCTACCTGTTTCATCTTGTTTGTTAATCATTGAAATTTGTCGCATTAATTCTGGGTCTGCTGCAACTGCTGAGAAAGTCATATGTGTTGTTCCGATAAAGTTAGCTCCTAACCCTTTAAGGCCTTTCCAAAGATCTGTAATTGCATCTCTATTTGGAATGAAGTCTCTGTTATCACATCCATAAAGTAACATCTCATCAGAATGTAACCAAACAGAGTCAAATCCATAATCTAGATTAATCTTTGCTTCATGTTGTAATCTTTCTAGTGGTAGATCTTTCTTTGATCTCTTGTTTACATCACAAAAATCACACCCTCTACCACACCCCCTCATCGCTTCAATGAGGGAATTTATTGTGGGTCCTTCAATAATTGGGATGTTTTGTATATTCTTTACAAAACAATGCATTAGTTCTGGCGCATCACCCTTTTCCAGATCATGAAATAAGTCTAATGCTAATTCATCTGCTTCTCCGACTACTACTGTATCAATTCCATGAATCTGCATTCTATCTGATTTTGCTAGTTCCCATGCACCATTTCCACCAACTACTACGTGAAAATCATATTTCTTTTTTAATTGAATAATATTGGCACACATTTTTTTGAATTTCATTGCAACATATGATAATTTTTCAGGTGACATCGTTGTTGTAACTGGTGCCATTCCAAGAGGATCCATCACATTGATCCCAACAACTTTAGTATCTGGACCAATTGATTTTTCTAACATCTCTGGATTTGCAATAAAGACTTCATCACGTTTGTATCCTTGTAGTAATGCACTTTCTACTCTTCTTAATCCAACTTGAGCAACTTTTGATTCACCTGTAATTGGGTCTGTTTCAACAGGCGGGCAAAAAACTTTATCAAAAACCCATTCTGGAAGCACTTCGTATGGTCCACACGCAATAAACCCATACAGAAAATTTCCTCTATAATTTGTCATTAAACTACGATCAGCAGTTAGGACAATTCGTTTCCCGGCCAATATTAACAAGATTCGTTCTTGTATGGTATATATGATTTACGAGGTTAGTCGTCAGCATAATTTTCTAAAATTTCTAAACTATTGGTGTTATTTTGTTTTATTTTTTCGTACTGCTCTATTTGCAATGTTTGCTGCTATTGCACCAGCTGCAATTCCATTGTCTATGTTGACTACTGATAATCCTAGCGAACAACTTTGCAGCATTGATGCAAGAGCTGCTATCCCTTTTCCACCATAACCATATCCAACTGATGTTGGTATGCCAATTACTGGAATATCTACCATTGATGATACTAAAGTTGCTAGTGCCCCTTCCATTCCAGCGGCAACAATTATGCAATCTACTTCTTCTTCTATCATTTCTTTTAGAATTGGAAATATTCTCTGAATTCCTGCAACTCCTACATCATAGCTTGAAATACATTTACAATTCATTGCCTCGCACATCAGTCTAGATTCTTCAGCAATTCTTATGTCTGATGTTCCAGCTGTAAGTATGCCTACTTTCCCACCATCAAATTTTATTGGATTTTTAAAAAGCAATAATGACGATGAATTTTTTCCAGTTTTGACTTTTATTTTTAATTTTTTTGCAAATGATAAAATTTTTGAATAATCCTCTTTCTTTATTCTTGAAACCACAACTGAGTTTGTTTTCTCTAACGTTTTTTTAATTATTTTTTTAATCTCATCTAATTTTTTAGTTTCTGCAAAAATTACTTCTGGTATTCCTCTCCTCTTTCTTCTGTTTATGTCAATTTTAGCAATACCTTCTATTTTTTCAATTGAATATAGGGATAATAGCTTTTTTGCATTATTTACTGAAATTTTTCCTTTTTCCAGAGACTCTAAAATTTCATGAATTTCCAATGATGTTTCATCTTTATTTGAATAAAAAAATGCTTAGATTTGTATGCCTGATATTGCACTCTTTACACTTTGTACGGCCGTATCAAATAATTGTTTTTCTTCGGCATTCAGATCTAACTCAATTATTTTTTCAACTCCTTTCTTTCCAATTATTGTAGGAACTCCTACTGTGACATCTGAATGACCATATTCTCCATCAAGATATGTTGCAACTGGTATCACTTGTTTTCTATCTCTTACAACTGATTCGATCATCGCAGAAATTGCGTTTCCTGGGGCATGTACTGTTGCACCTTTTAATTCAATAACTTTGGCTGCTACTTGTTTTGTGTTTTGAACAAGTTCATCCAATTTTTGTTTTGGAAGAAATGAAGAAAGTGGAATTCCTGAAACTGAAGAGAATCTGGGAAGAGGTAACATGTTTTCACCATGTTCTCCAATGACAAGAGCTCTTATAGAATCCCGAGAATGCCCAGTAGCTTCATGGATAAATTGTCTGAATCTAGATAAATCTAACATTCCACCCATTCCAAACACTCTGCTTCTCTCAAATCCTGACACCTTGTAAGTAATGTATGCCATAGGATCAAGTGGATTTGTGACCGGAATTATCATGGAATCATTGGCGTATTTTTTGATATTTTCTACAATGCTTTTCACAATGGTTGCATTGATTTTTAAAAGATCCATTCTTGTCATTCCTGGTTTTCTTCCAGAACCTGCTACTACTACTACTATGTTAGAACCTTTCATATCTGCAAAATTACTAGAACCCTTTACTTCTACATCAATTCCTTGTTCTGATAACATGTGATTGATATCCATTGCTTCACCCTGTGGTAATCCATCTACGACATCAAGTAATAGTATCTGATCATCTAATCGTTTTAATGCTGAGAATAAAGCTGCATCTCCCCCAACTTTTCCTGAACCTATTATTGTAATCATAACTTGAGCCGCTGATTTTCAATAATTAAATCTAATGAAATTTTTTATCTATTTAGACAGAATTTATATGCATTTTTGGTAATTTTCAATCTATGGTTGTTGTTATAGATCCTCAAATCGCAGGAATATCTGGTGATATGCTTCTTTGTGCTTTGGTGGATTTGGGTGCAAATAAAGTCAAAATTCTTGACGGCATTAAATTATCTAAAAAATTCCTGCCGAATTCCATCATTAAACAAATTGATTTTAAAAAAATTGAGAAACATGGTATAGAAGCTACTGCACTGTTTTTAGAAATTGATGAAAATATTCATGAAAGAAAGGGTATTGAAATAAAAAAAGCAATTACGGATTCAACAAAAGAAATTGGTCTTTCTAATAGAGCAAAAGTTTTTGCAGAATCTTGTATTGATACGTTGATTTCTTCTGAATCTAAAATTCATGGTGTACCTATAGACTCGGTTCATTTTCACGAGGCATCAAGTATTGATACTTTAATAGATATTATTGGAACTGCAATTGCAATAGATGATTTAGGTATGTTTGATGAAGAAATTATTTGTATGCCTATTGCTGTAGGCGGAGGAAATGTAACATTTTCTCAAGTACTATGTCTAACCCCGCGAGTGCTATACTTGAAATCTTAAAAAATTCTAAATTGTCAATTCACGGCAGTCAAATAAAAGATGAATTGACCACTCCTACAGGAGTTAGTATTCTTGTAAATCTCTCAAAAACCTCAATGGATTACTATCCTTCAATGCAGATAAATCTTATTGGATATGGCGCAGGCAAAAAAGACTTTGATGCATTTTCAAATGTATTAAAGATTGTAAAAGGAACACAAAAAAATAACTTTCAATTAGATTCTGTTAAAATTTTAGAAACCAATGTTGATGATGTATCTGGAGAAATTATGGGAAACCTAATTGAAAAAATCATGAATAATGGTGCCAAAGATGTTTCTATTTACCACGGAATTACAAAAAAAGGAAGACCTACGAATCTCATATCTGTAATTTGTGACGATGATTCCATGTATGAAATCATGGATATTTTAGTAATTGAAACTGGGACTTTGGGAATTCGTGTAACTACTTCGAATCGTTTTATAATTCCAAGAACAGCTCATGATGTTAAATTAATTCTTGACGGAAAAGAATTTGTGGTAAAATACAAAGTTTCATCCTTTAAAGGAAAAAATAACTTTAAGATTGAATTTGATGAC
>JACRND010000122.1 GCA_016234975.1 Nitrosarchaeum sp.
AATAGAAAAAGAGTTTAGAATCTAATTTTTTGTTTCATCTGATTCATGAGAAGACTTGAATAACCGCATTTTCTGCAACTCATCGTACCATTTTTTGAATATTCATGGTTACAATTAATTTGCTCATACTTTAAAACGGCAGAATCACTTAACTTTTCAATTTGATTATCATCTAAAGAGGCATTTCTTTCTAATGCATTGGTATAGAACTTGTAACAACTTGTAGAGCAAAACAGAGCATTTTTTGCATTAAACGTTTTTCTACAATTTCTGCAACTTGTTACCATGCTACTACAAAATTTGTAAATTAATTTAAACTGTGTTAAAATTAGACATAGCTAATTAGAGAAAGCTAACAATTATTCTAATTTCATAGTGTGAATTTATCAGTTTTGTAGAAAACAGAGTTTAAAGTCTCTTTTTAATTCCCACAATCACAACAGCAGGTGCCACAAAATACATTCCAATGTTTAATGCAATTACAGAAAGCCCCAACCCCAACACTTGAGCTTCAGAATCATCAGCTAGTGTCATAATTGAAAATGTTGAAAGCATTGGAGTTATTGCAATCTTTACAGCTTCTTTGAACAGTGGATTTTCACGCTCATAATCAGATATCATAGGACTAAATGAGTAGTAGAAATTATTAAACGAACTCATAAATGATTTTCCTGATTCTGTATGCAGTAATTGGTTATCTCGCAGTTCCCGTAGCTGTTGTACTTGTGGTGCAAGTTCTGAACCATATGTTGCAGTTGCAATGAGACATCCACCGCCCTTATCTGGTAATTTGTTTTCAGATGGAGATTCATTTTCAATTGTAGATGTTTTATTTGTAATATTCAGATAGTCAGTTCCAATAATTGCTATGGTGTTATTGCCAGAACCTGTAAAATTTAATGTAATAAATGAAATGTTGTCATTGTATTTTATTGTCGGAGAATATTGCTGCCCATTAATGTAAAAAGTAAGATTTCCGCTCAAAAGAGTTTGTGGAAGATACACTTCACCTAAATTATTTTCAAGGCTACTTGAGACATAAAGGGTTAAGCGTTTTTGTTCTTCATCAAATTTAAAATCCTGGATGTCAAAGTTTGCGACAGTTTCAACTTCAAATTCATATCCTCCTGTTTTCACATCCAATCTATTTACAAGTCCGGTTTTATCAGAAAGTAATTGACCAAATGCAGGTGTAACTACTAAAAGTAAAAGAAGTGAAATTAAAAATATGTATTTCAATTTATGCAGTTATTTGTGGTATTCTTTGTCGCAATTCTTTGTCTTGTGCGATTCTTGGATGCATTGGATCTGCCAATATAATTTCAAACCAGTAATGCATACCATCTTTGTAGACAAAGTATGAACCCAAAAGTTTCATGTTAGGATATCTTTCAAGCACTCTTCTCACAGCAACTGTCTTCATATCGTCATCTGCCTTGATTCTGGTAACACCCAGATGTTTTGGTCTTCTACCGGCAACTGGTCTTTGTTTTCGCATACCGCCTGTACCTACTCTCATTCTAACGACAACTATGCCTTGTTTTGCCTTGTAGCCTAATCTTCTTGCCCTCTGCAAACGACTTGGTCTGTCTATTCTGGTAATGGCATTTTCTTTACGCCATTGTACTACTCTCTCTCTGATTTCAGGAGTATTTTCCTTCCATAGTTTGATCCAAGTTTTATCCTGTATACTAGGCATATCGATTTTAATAAAATCCCCTTTAATAACTGTAAATCGCCAAATGGGCAATAAACGCCGCCAAAGAATCAAAATGTTCCTTGAGTGGGGCATCAAACCACACTCAAAGAGTTTATCTCCGCAGAAAACTCGATAAATAAAATCATCCCAAGTCATTAAAAAGCATTCCTGAGCATAGATTTGAGATTTTTATTAAGCAACCACAAAGTGACAAAGATGAAGGCAAGGCAGTATCTGCTTGTTACGATGCTAGTAATTTTCAGTGCTGCATTATTGCCAAGTGTTTACGCAACGCCGACCGTTAAAATTTTAATGGACAAGACCACTTTTGGATACTGTGAGAAATTATTTTACACAATACAAGTTTCAGAGGTCACAGGAGATCCGGCAGTTATCCACATCAGAGACCAATCAGGTAAATCAAGCAGTGCAATTCCAATTCCAATATCCAATCTGCAAAATCCAATTCCTTCAATGATTCCATTTGAGGCAGAAATTTTTCCAGTAGGTAAATATTTCATAGATGTTGAATATTCTGGTGCAAAAGACAGTGCTGAGTTTGATTTAGCGGATTCGGGAAATGTCTGTATCCCCATAACTATGAAACAAGTCGCATATAGTTGGATTAATGATAAAATGTCAGACGGGTTTTTCATAGATGCAATAAACAAATCAACATACCAGATAAAATAAAAGAAAAAAATCTGGAAGACATACACATTCCAAAATGGGTAAAAAACATAGTCGGATGGTGGCTTGAAGAGAAAATTTCAGATGACGAGTTTGCTCAAGCAATTCAATACCTAGTAAACAAAGAGATCATTGCAATTTAAAAAATGGACAAATATTCAAAGATAACACTGATTGCAATTATTGTGATAATCATTCCATTTGCATATTCTGTTTTGAATATCTATGCTGCAGAACAATTACAATTCAGATGGAGTGATCAAAACAAATTCAATTATTTCTCATTATCAAATAACGGGAATGTTGAATTTTGCAATGCTTTACCGTATTGGGCAAGTTTTCAAAAATTTGAGATAACTACATTTTATGATTTGGGAAACAAGGGAACATTTACTATTCAACCATTTACAACAAGCCCCCTATCACATGCTACGCAGAAGGGAATCTTTCATTCCGAAGAACTCAATGAAGCGCAATATTTGTTCATGCAGTTAGATTATGAATTTGCTGGAGGAGAAATCAGACTTGACCCAAACAAGATGTACGTGGTGGTAAGTATCGATACGCCGATTATAGGAGTCATTCCATACTCTACGATTACGCAGTATTCAGGATTTGATTTTAACAATATTATGAATGGCAAAAATTCTGATTGTTAGAATTAGTTTTTGCTCTTACCTGCTTTTGCCATTATAGCCAGCACAAGTCCAACTATACCTGCAATGATAAATGCTGCAACAAGTGAGATAACCAACTGAGTTCCCAGTCCCCTAGCAGGAGCAGCTTCAGGAGTTGGTTCAGCAACACATACGCCATCTGTTAGAACTGTGCCAGGTCCACATCTTTCATCCAAAACACAGACACCATCTTTAAGAATTGTTCCGGCACCACATTCAGTTTTTGGTTTTTCAGCTGTTGGTGTTTCTAGAACTTTACATTCACCAAGATAATCTAGATTAATTTTTGCAGCATTTAATTGACATTTGTTGCCATAAGTTTTGCCATCAACACCACAGACAGGAACGTATTCAAGTGTGCATGCAACTGGCTTTTCTTCAACTGGCACCGGCTCTTTGACTGGTTCTTCAACAGGTGCTGGTTCTGTAACTGGCTCAGATGTAGATGAACCAAATTGAGAACCAATGATTTCAACTTCTTGCGTTCCAGCAGGCAATGTAATACTTAGAGTTCTACTTTGAGTGGTTTTAGTTTCAGAAAATTTTGGCTCATCGCCATCTGCTAAGACAATAAAGTCGTCATCAGTTCCATTAAACATGGCATCAAAAAAGTTTCTTTCAAGTGTAATTTCCAAAATTCCCGGGGAGTCAGAAACATCCACGTTGAAAATTAGTGAGACAAATTCAGGATCTGCATTTATTGCAGAAACAGTTACCCCATTACCAGTGTATTGAACATCATAAGATTTACCAGATACATCCACAGGAAGTGTCTCCGCATAAACAAAGGCTGAAGAAATTATTGCAATGATGATTAACCCAATAGAGATTTTGACTAGCGAGCCTATACTAGGCATATTTTTCCCCAGTCTTTGAGATTGTGTATCCATATCTTGATTTTTCTGCACGAAGATTAACCTCCAAATCCGTCTTAAAAAGAATGAGACGAGATTTAATCACGTATCAGTCAAGCTTTTTTAGTTATTTTTAAAGTTCGTGCAGGAAATACTCAGATTACGCCTCGGAGTATCTGAATAATCTTTTCTCCGATTATGTTGGCTGCCAAAGATTGAGCCTCCTTTGTTTGGGCACCGATGTGGGGAGTAAGAATCACATTGTCTAGTTCTGCTAATTTGTTTCCTATTGCAGGCTCTTTCTCAAAAACATCCAATGCTGCACCGCCCAAATTACCGTTTTTTATTGCCTCGTACAGAGCATCCTCATCAATTACTCCGCCCCTTGAAGTGTTGATAATTTTTGCAGTCTTTTTCATAGTAGACATTTTTTGAGCATTAATCAAGTGATATGTAGAATCCAATAGTGGAACATGAATTGAGATGTAATCAGAGCTTTGCAACAATGTATCCAGGTCAGCTTTCATCAATCCAACTTCCTTGGCAAATTCCTCATCAATTGGAACTACATCATAGCCGATAATGTTCATGTTAAGTGCTCTTGCGAGTCGTCCAAGTCTTTTTCCAATATTTCCCAATCCAATTATTCCAAGATATTTTCCTCTGAGTTCTGTTCCTTTCAATTCATTTTTTAGCCATTGTCCGTTTCTGATTGCCCTGTCACCTCTTGCAGTTTGTCTTGCCAGTGATAGCATAAATCCTAAAACCAGTTCAGCTACGGCATTCATTGCGCCTTCTGCTGCATTGATTACACGAATATTTTTTTCTTTAGCTGCCACTTGATCAACATTATCTAGTCCAACGCCGACACGTGCAATAATTTTACAGTTGTCAGCTTTTTGAATCATCTCTTTTGTAAGAGTGGTTCTGCTTCTAACAATTACAATGTTGAAATTAGAAATTTTTTCTTTAATTTGTTCAGGAGTAATTTTTGGCTCGTATGAAACTTTCAGACCGTTGTCTTCCAATATTTTATTTAAAACTGGATCTACTTCATCACATATCAGAACAGAATCATCAAATCCCATGGAATAAAGAAAAAATCTATAGAATATAATTCATTAAAAATTGAAAAATAGAAAAAGTTGGGTGTTACTACCTATGGTATTGGTGGTAGAGTTGGTACAATATCCCATAAGGGTAATGCACCATTTGCTATTTTCTCAGAAGCAACTTCATCAGTGTATAGACCATGAACATTGAGTGCTGGGTGTGCAATACTGTTCAATCCCATTGGTGGGACAGCGTTGCTTGGGTTGCCCAATACATATGCGTATGATGGTACTGGTGCTGGAATAACTCCTGCATCGACCAATCTTGGGTTCAATCCAAATGGATCACCTGCTACAAATACTGTAGCTGCGCCAGTGTAAATTGCTGCATAGTCGTGATTAACTGCTGCATATGCACCTGGTTCATCAAATACCAAATCAACAATCATTCCTTGTGAGCCACCAAGTAACCATGTTTCGGTTGCTCCGGATTGTACTCTGTTACCTTGTGTAACTCTGTCCAAGATTTCTCCAACAATGTGGAAGAATACTGGTTCGTTACCTTGGTTTTCAACAAAGAGTCTCACATGTTGTCCGTTCTCAACGAACAAAGGTTGTGATTGATACTGCTTTAGTTCAAGTCCATTCCATGGTTGTGCAACAAAGATGTTCTTGTTTGCATCGCCTTTAACGAGCAAGTTGTGAACCATGTTTGGTACATAACCGAATTGCATTCCGTTAACAACTGTTGCAGTGTTATGATGTTGGAACATTGCTCCTGCATCATAGTTGCCTTCAGGTGTAAGGTACAATTGGTTGTATTGGAGTGTGAACTCTAATGCGTCCGCATCGTAGAACTGTCTGTCTAAAGATACTTTGCCGTTACTAACTGCTGTTTTCTCTACCGCTAGTTTCTTGTATCCATTGATTGGGTCAACGATTGCAATTCCGTACATGCCGGAAAGAACGTGCTGATCCATACCAATTAGGTGGACACCAGAACAATGGTATTTGAAAATACCAGCTGATTCAGCAATGTAGCAGTAAGTCTTTGATTCACCAGGATTGATGGATTCAAAGTTTCCTGCAGACATTTGTGATGCATGCATGTCGTTACCGTGACCGGTAACTTCATTTGCTGGAATTGTTAGTGTCATTTTTACGACATCGCCTTGAGTGACTCTTAGTGTTGGTCCTGGGACTTGTCCACTAAAGGTCATTGCATTGTATGTCTTTCCTCCCATAATTGGAAGTGTAACACTTTCACCAGTAACATTAAACTCAACGACTTTTCGTCCAGTTTCTGCTAATGCGCCACAATCAGTTACTGCGAATGCCTCTGGCATTACAAGCTGTAAACCGCCCATTTGGTGGATTTGTTCAATTACATTGGCGTCCATTTTTGAGACGTCAAGTGATTGTCCACTCACTTGGGTTTGTGTGTATGTGCTTCCGAATAGCGTTGCCCCGATTACAGCTACTGCTGCAATTGTAAAGAGCATACTAATACGCTTATTCATTAAGCAACGTGACTTACGGATCCTATATAATAATTCCCATTCGTGGTGAATTAGAATTTAAAAAAACGCCTGAAAAAGAATGAATAATGGGAAATTAAAGGCAAGATAGATTTGAAATTCAGACTAGATGAAGATTCTTTGGGAAAAGTCAAAATTCCATCTAACGCATATTATGGGGCATTTACAGGAAGAGCAATTCAACAATATCACGTAACAGGTAACAAAGCACATACCAATTTGATCAAGTCATTTGTCATGATCAAACGATCTGCAGCGATAGCAAATATGAAGACAAAAACAATAGATGCAAAACGTGGAAATGCGATAGTTGCAGCATGCGATAAAATATTGTCTGGAAAGCATGTAGACCAATTTGTAATAGACATGATCAATTCTGGTGCAGGAACTGCATTTAACATGAATTCTAATGAAGTCATTGCAAATGTGGCACTAGAGATACTGCACAAAAAGAAGGGCCAGTATCAGCATCTACATCCAAATGATCATGTAAACATGTCACAGTCAAGTAACGACACATACCCAACTGCAATGCATGTTGCAATTCTGATAAATCTTAAAGATGTAATTCCTGCAATTGACATACTAATAAAATCATTAACAAGAAAGGCAAAAGAATTTTCTTCGTTTAAAAAAATTGGAAGAACTCATTTGATGGATGCATTGCCTGTAACTCTTGGAAGTGAGTTTGCAGCTTATGTTACATCAATTACAAAAGCACGAGACGCAATCATTCTATCTCAAAAGGAATTGCAAAATGTTGCATTAGGAGGAACTGCAGTAGGCACTGGTGCAAACACACCAAAAGGATATAGAAAAATTGTAATAGCAGAACTTGCAAAGATTTCAAAATTACCACTCGTGCCAGAAAAAGACATGCAATATTCATTGCAGAGTAAATTTGCAGTTGCAAATCTTTCAGGAGCATTACGCAATTTGGCACTTGAGATTGGCAAACTTGCAAATGACATTAGATTAATGGCATCAGGCCCAATTGCAGGATTATCAGAATTGGGAATACCTGCTGTTCATGCAGGTTCATCTATCATGCCAGGCAAAGTAAATCCATCATTAGCAGAATGTATGAACATGATTTGTTTTAACATAATTGGAAATGACACAGCAGTATCTTATGCAGCCCAGAGCGGACAGTTTGAGCTAAATGTAATGTTGCCAGGCATGCTAAAGTGCATGCTAGAATCTACAGATATGCTGAAAAATTTCTTGCCGATATTTTCTGCAAATCTAATAGACGGATTAACTGCAAACAAGGAAAAACTTCGAAAGGACATAGAAAATAGCCCGGTAATTGTAACACTACTTACACCAAAAATTGGTTACCTAAAGTCCGCAGAATTATTCAAAGAATCGCTAAAGACTGGAAAAACCATTCGAGAATTAGTAACATCAAAGAACTTGATGAACAATAAAGAAATTGATGCATTGTTTGGATAAACCATGGCAAAGATTTTCGTAGAAGCATACGGATGTTCTGCTAGTTTTGCAGACTCTGAGATGATTTCAGGATTAATTTTAAACGGAGGACACACTCTTGCCAAAAATTCTTCAGAATCAGATTTGAATATTGTTGTGACATGTTCTGTCAAAGATTCAACAGCAAACAAAATGATGCACAGAATCAAGTCATTAAGATCAAAACCTCTTGTTGTTGCAGGCTGTCTTCCAAAAGCTGAGATGAGTACAGTAGAAAAAATTACAGAAAAAGCCAGTTTGCTAGGACCAAACTCATTGGGAAAAACATTGCAGGTAATAGATTCCACATTAAGAGGAATAAGATATGTAGCTATAGAAGATTCAGATCTATCAAAAGTCGGATTACCAAAAGTAAGATTGAATCCAGTTGTAGGAATTGTAGAGATAGCTAGTGGATGTATGAGTGAATGTACTTTTTGTCAGACTAAATTATCAAAAGGAGATCTCAAGAGTTACAGAATAGGAGACATTGTAAGGCAAGTTGAAACTGAAATTAGTGAAGGATGTAAAGAGATTTGGCTGACATCTACAGATAATGGATGTTATGGTTTTGACATCAATACAGATTTGCCAACTTTAGTAAAAGCAGTATCAGAAATTCCGCAAGATTTCATGATACGTGTTGGCATGATGAATCCAATGTACATGCCAAGAATCAAAGAAGAATTGATAAAATCTTATGATAATGACAAAGTCTACAAATTTCTCCACATACCAGTACAAAGTGGTAGCGACAAAGTACTAAACGATATGAAAAGAGGACATACTGTAAAAACAGTCAAAGAAATCATAAAAAAAGCCAGAGAGCGATTCACCGATTTTACAATTTCAACAGATGTTATAGTAGGCTTCCCATCAGAAACAAAAGAAGACTTTGAGGAAACGGTTAATCTCATAAATGAAATATACCCAGATATTGTAAATCTTTCAAAATACAGCGCAAGACCAGGCACGGAGGCTGCAGAATGGGACCAAATAGATGCATTAGAAGTAAAAAAGAGAAGCAAGGTAATCTTTGATCTGATAAATAAAATATCATTAGAAAATAATCAAAAATGGATCGGATGGAAGGGCAAAGTTTTGTTTGATGAGGAAACAAACGAAGGCATCAAAGGAAGAAATTTTGCGTACAAATCAGTATTTGTAAAAGATGAAATCAAGATCGGTCAAACACGTATGGTTGAAATCGTAGATGCAACTACGCATAGCATTCTCGGAAAGATCGCAAGCTAAATTTTTTAGATCGGAGATTTGATTAAAATAACGTAAGAAGGTTTTTTATCCAAATTAAAGAATAACACTTGAAATGAATTTTCAGGTAAAAGAACCAATCTTAGTTATCGGTTTAGGTGGGGCAGGCTCAAAATTAGCAATACAAGCCAAAGATGCCCTAAATTTAGATTGCCTAATAATTAGCAATGATCAAAAAGATCTTCAATCAGGCTACAGTTCAATCAAGGTCTCAACTGATTCAGTCATTAATCCATCAGTTCAATTAATCAGAGGCTCAACATACAAAGTTGCAGATCAGATAAAGTCAAAGATTTCAAATTATGCCACAATTGTGCTTATGACAAATCTGGCAGGAAAGACAGGTTCTGCAATATCACCAGTAGTTTCAGAAATTTGTAAAGAATCAGACAAGGGACTTATTTCATTTGCAATAATGCCATTCAAATATGAAAAAGA
>JACRND010000123.1 GCA_016234975.1 Nitrosarchaeum sp.
TAAACTTAGATTTGGTATGACACAATTGTGAATTACTCTGCCACTAGTTGAGACAAACAAATGATTTTTTGTATCAATTGAATAAACATCTTGTTCTTTTTCCTCGTGGACAGTTTTAGTTGTTTTGATCATGTAAAGATTTTCATTTATCATATGCCAAAGATTTTTGTTATGTTGTCTAGATGTCTGAGATTCTGTAAAGCCAGATATTGAAGCAAGTCTGTTATATTGAACTTCTTTCTTTGATACTAGTGAATACAGCGTTTTACCGCTAATAATACGTCCTTCTATAATACTTGGCGAATTAATTCTACTAGTCAATGTCATTACATAACCCATAGACAATAACAATAGATCCAACCCTGCTGCAAGTATCTTAGATACAGTTCCCGCCTGTACCAACCCTATTGAGGGCATAAATGAACCGTCTCCCCTAAAATATCCACTTACAAATTGTTCTTTCATCTCTCTTGATACAAAAAAGATAAACTCTGGAAGACATTTGGAATGAGATTCTCTGCCACATCCTAATGTATCAGAAACAAACAATGAAAATGGAGTTGATTTTACTCCAACATGTGTTACATTTTTTTGTGTGGTTATGTAATAGTTTAATTCTAGATGTTCTAAAATTTTACACACGTCAGAGATGTACTTTACTTCATTTTTGTTAAACGAAAATCTTATAGAATAACCTTTACCATAGTTACTTACAGAACCTTCAGACACATAATATCCAAGCAATCTGCAAAATTCGGAAGTAATTGAGATTGATTTTGGCATATTGTATCTAAATCTCCAGTTAGTTGATTCAAAATTAAAAAACTGTTTAGTATCCATGTCTGGAAGATCTGCAACAAATGGAATGTTATCATCTATTTTGACATCTTTTGCAAGTCTTTCAGATAGAGAATCAGATACAATCATGATATGTTCATCTGTAGTTGTAATGGAACGATTTGTTCTTGTAGTAAGTGATACCATATTTCCTGAGAATGGTCTTCTCCATTTTGTTATGACCTTATCAAAGATTGGTTTTTTCTTGATTGGATCATATGAAAGCACATTATTTTGATAATCCTTTTCAACATATTCACTAATTGTAATCGGTCGCATACCAATTTGGGTTTTGATGAAGAGTATTTCATTACCATCAAGACAATGACCTCCTATTATTCCAGGATACATCTTTGGTCTATTTCCTAAATTTTCATGAATTTCATCTGCAAACTTCCACATCTCGTCAAAATCTATTTTTTCCTTATCACAAATCATTTTTGTAATCTGAGCATAATTAATTAGCCATCCGTAATACGTTGTATCTACTAAAATTTTTGCCAATTCAGCAGTTTTAGTAGTAGACATCCATTGTATTTTTTGGAATCTTTTCTCTAATTCTAATTTAATTTTAGGACTAATCTCAACCTTATCCGAAGAGATGAATTTTGTGTATTTTTTTATATCGTCTAAAAATCTTCTATGTACTCCACGTACTGGCGAAAATAAAACAGGCAAATCAAATTTATCTTGAAGATTTTTTGTAGTACCTGGCTTTACAGTAGAATGAATAATGACAACTTGCAAGCCGTTAATTTTTTTAATCCAATTTGTCGTAATTTCTAAAAATTCATTTAATTCTCCTGGAAGACAAACGTGTAGATATTCTGGATTCTCTATTGGAATATTTTCAGAATAGTTTTTACATTTTGATTTATCACTGTCTATTCCCACACAATTAAAACCACGTTGAACAAGTAATTCAAACAAGGTAGATCCTACTTCCCCCATTCCTAAAATAATGTCAGTCATTTGTTACCCTCTGAAAATTCATAGTGTTATATTCGTGTTACAGTAAATGTTTGTTTTTTAAATATAGTAGCCCGGCCCAGACTCGAACTGGGGTCAAGGGCTTCAAAGGCCCCTATGCTTGACCGCTACACTACCGGGCTGCTAAAACGAGCACTCTAATTCCCTTAATGAACTTTTTATTTACGTATATTTCTGACCCAAAATCAATTTATGATTATTCTTCAATAACTTGAATTAATTTTTGAATGGGATCTTCCATGCTGTTTGAAATTTTTCTTGCCCTTTTTCTATAATTGTCATCAGATGACTCAAGGTATTTTTTGATAATTTTATTAATTTTTTTGGGATTTGTTTCTCTTTTTATAAGATTATTTTTTACTAAATATTTCTCAACAATATTTGGTACTGCATTATAGGAAATAGTAGGAACTCCAAGTAAAGCTGATTCTGCTGTCATAGTACCACCTGATCCTAGAAAAACATCAGTATTATTTAACAAATATTTTCCATCATATGACATCTTCAGAATTTTTGCTTTTTTACCAAATAATTTTCCTAGGTTTTTAATCTGCTCAGAATATCTTCCAAGAATGACAATATTTTCTTCATCAAATTTATTTATAATTTCTTTTATTATTGGAATTATCTTTCTTGATTTTTGTGTATATGCAGCCTGTTCTTCCTCTACTCTAATCAGAATGTTCTTCTTATGATTGTTTTTAAATGGCAAAGAGTCTTTCTGATTTACATTTCTTTTTATCGTAACAGATGCATCAATTGCTTTGTATGGAATAATATTTTTTATGTCTATTCCATATTTTGAAAATTCTTTCTTTGGAATAATCCATGGTATTAATAATTTTTGAATTAGAGGTAGTGTCAACTTCATTACTGCATTAGCATGCGGTGAATCACAAAATGCAATGTGTCTAATTCCCATACCAAATGATACTCTTGCTGCTTCAGGCGAACAGAAACTAATTACCAACTCTGGAGAAAACTTGTCAATTAACACCGATAGTTTCTTTATACGATTGATACTAGCCTCAAGTTTGCCATATTTTTCACTCCCACCATGCTTTCCAACACAAACTAGGTCAAAGTTTCGAATTTTTGCAAGTTTTGAAACTTCATCATATGATCGTGAAGTACACAAAACATTATGTTCTTTCCTTAATTTTTCAATCATTGGTTCAGAAAACAACAATTGCTTAGGAGTTAGAATGTCAATCCATATTTTCAAGTATTTTTCATTATTATGGTAAGTTCAATAAGTTTTTCTTAGTCTATTACCAGCCTTATGTGTAATGGGGGGAGCAAAAGTTGTTGTTTATGGACTTAGTACCGAAGGTTATGCCATCGCATGTCAGATGGCAATAAAGGGAGCAGATGTATACATTATTGATGAATCAACACCATCTGCAATTTCACTAAAAGCAGAAATAGCTAAAACTTACCCAAACGTATCCTCTCTAAAAGAAGATGAACCGTTATTGGCTATGGAGCCAATTGATGTAGCCATTTCAAAAGCTCAATATCTCTTCTTTACACCGAGAATTAGAAAAACAGGACAGGACATCAAAACTGAAATTCATTCAAAATTTAAAGACGCTACAACTTCTCTAAAAAAAAATAGTTCTGTAATTTACACTCTACCAACTGGTTTTGGTGGTAACAATGAAAATATTTCATTACTTGAACATGTAACAGGTCTTGAGGTAGGAAAACAAATCTCATACTTTTACTATCCTTTGGAAGATCTTAATCAACAACCAAAAATTATTGGTTCTTTTAACGGAAAAGAGGATTCTACATTAGCCGATCTCTTGACAACTGGAAAAAAAGAAAAAAAATTTGTAGCCATTTCTTCTTCTGAACACTTTCATGCAATTAATGTATTATCTAGATTTTCTAGCCTTAGTAGTATTCTAGAAGTTTGCAGATATGTACAAGATGATGTTACAAAAAATGATCTCTCTTCAGATGATTTTCAAGAAATTTTCTTAGACAATATGGTTAGTGGACTATTTGATCTTAAATCATTAGGTTCATCATTTGAAGGTGCAAATACACTCATGTATCTGATCAATGGCAGTGTTAAGGGAATTGATGGCTATATTAAGAAACTAATTGATGAAATCCGTTCTACATTAAAGAAAAATGATCTAAAAGCAAGCAGAACAAAAATTGCACTATCATGGACACTTGACCAACATGAAATGCGTGGAGATAAAATTGAAATGTTACAGAATCTAACCTCAAGACTACGTGATTACATTGGTGATGTTGAAGCTTATGAGCATCCAAATTTTGATTTGTTTCATAGTGACAAAACTACCATTATTGTTGCATGCTCAAAAATAGATTTTGAAAATATAGAAAAAAATAAACAAGATACCAATATTATTGTAATTAAAGCTAATCCCTTATGTGAAATTATTCAATAAGAGTATAAATTAGCTAATCGATCATTATGTTTGAATTGTCAGATGAAAATAATTCCGATGAAATTCCAGTTAATGTAATCTCTGAGAATCAAACCAATGATTCACACGATAATTTAACACAATTTGTTACTGAAAATTTAACTGTCGATCAACTAGAAAATCTTTTAGAAAAAGAAAAACAAAAAGTACAAGATTATGAGGAAAAAATCAAGCATGTATTAGCAGATTATCAAAATCTAAATAGAAAAACACAATCTGATATTGAAAAGGGCGTAAATACAAAAATTGATGAATTCATGTTGGATTTTTTAAAAATTTATGATGATTTTGTACGGGCTAAGCAAGTATTTACAGAAAGTAAGATCAATACAGAAGGATTAGACTCTATTTTAAAAAATATGGATTCTTTGTTAGTAAAATATAGTGTGACTCCTATAGATGCATTAGGTGAAATATTTGATCCAAATTTTCATGAAGCAATATCCATTATTACTGATTCTGAACTAGATGACAATACAATTACAAAGGAACTTAGGAAAGGATATATTTCTCATAAGAGAGTTATTAGACCGACACTGGTAGAAATATCAAAAAAACAAGGATGAAATAATATGGCTAAAATAATAGGAATAGATTTAGGAACAAGCAATTCTGCGGCTGCAGTAGTAATGGGTGGAAAACCAACTATTATTCCCGCAGCAGAGGGTGCTACGGTAGGTGGTAAGGCATTTCCCTCAGTTGTAGCATTTACTAAAACAGGTGAGCTTTTGGTAGGTGAACCTGCCCGAAGACAAGCCGTAACCAATCCTGACAGTACTATTGCTGCAGCAAAAAGAAAGATGGGCTCTGATTATATTTTTAAAATTCAAGATAAAAATTACAAACCTCAACAAATTTCAGCATTTATTCTTCAAAAAATAAAAAAAGATGCTGAAGCCTTTATTGGTGAACCAGTTGATAAAGCTGTAATCACTGTCCCTGCATATTTTGATGACAATCAACGTCAAGCAACTAAAGACGCAGGAACTATTGCCGGTCTTGATGTTGTAAGAATAATAAACGAACCAACAGCTGCGTCTTTGGCATTTGGATTAGATAAAACAAAAGAAGACATGAAAATTCTCGTATTTGACTTTGGTGGAGGAACACTAGATGTCACAATTATGGAGATGGGTGGCGGTGTCTTTGAGGTAATGAGTACCTCCGGTGATACGCAATTAGGTGGAACAGATATGGACAAAGTTGTAATTGATTATGTTCTTGATGAATTTAAGAAAAAAGAAGGAGTTGATTTATCTAAAGATAGTACTGCAATGGCTAGAATTAGAGAAGCTGCAGAAAAAGCAAAGATTGAACTTTCCACAGTTATGGAAACTGACATTAACCTTCCTTTCATTTCACATGATCCTTCATCAGGTGCAAAGAATCTTGAACTACGAATAACACGAGCAAAACTTGATGAATTAATTCGACCTATCATTCAACGATGTAAACCTTCTATGGAAAAAGCACTTGAAGATGCTAAACTATCAAAATCTGATATTAACAAAATTGTAATGGTTGGAGGACCAACAAGAATACCATCAGTGAAAAAATTTGTTGGTGAAGTACTTGGAAAAGAACCTGAGTCTGGTATAGATCCAATGGAAGCGGTGGCTATGGGCGCAGCAATTCAGGCAGGAATTATTGCTGGTGATGTAACTAGCGATATTGTATTACTTGATGTAACTCCATTAACATTAGGAATCGAGACTTTAGGTGGAGTGAGGGAACCATTAATTGAAAGAAACACAACAATACCTACGTCAAAAAGTAAAGTTTTCACTACTGCAGCAGATAACCAGACAGCAGTAACAATCCATGTAGTCCAAGGAGAAAGACCTATGGCAAATGATAATGTTTCTTTGGGAAGTTTTAATCTTACAGACTTACCGCCTGCTCCAAGAGGCATTCCTCAAATTGAGGTAAAATTTGACATTGATGCAAATGGAATAATCAATGTAGCTGCAAAAGATCTTGGTACAAAAAGGGAAGCAAAAATCACCATTTCATCTAATTCAAAATTATCCAAAGAAGAAATTGAAAAACTAAAAGAAGATGCTGAAAAATTCTCTGATGAAGACAAAAAGAAAAAAGAAAAAATTGACCTAAAAAATGAAGCTGAAAGTTTTATCTATACTGTTGAAAAACTTGTAAATCATGATCTTAAAGATAAAATCTCCCAAGAACAGGGAATTAAAGTTACTGATGCGGTAAAAGAAGTTAAAGAATCACTTGATAA
>JACRND010000079.1 GCA_016234975.1 Nitrosarchaeum sp.
TGGTGTGATGAATCTTGCACCACAGACAATGATGAATTCAACATTTCTAAAAGTAACTCCAAAATCAGGTGGAATTGCACTTGTTTCGCAAAGTGGAGCTATTTGTGCAGCTTTAGTAGAAGATGCAAGTGCACAAGGAATTGGATTCTCTGCAGTAATTAGCATGGGAAACAAAGCTGCCATGAGCGAAGTTGACATTCTCAAGATGTTAGCCAATCACACCCAAACCAAAGTAATCGTAATGTATCTTGAAGATATGGGCGATGGCCAGGAATTTCTTAAAGTTTGTAAAAACATTACTAAAAAACTCAAAAAACCAGTTCTTGTTCTCAAATCTGGTCGTAGTCCTGAAGGTGCAAAGGCTGCAATGTCTCATACTGGAGCTTTGATGGGTTCTGATGAAATCTATGATGCTTTGCTAAAACAATCAGGCGCAATTCGTGTTGATACAATGGAAGAACTCTTTGATTATGCAGTTGCATTTTCAAAACAACCTCTTCCTACTAGTGGGGATCTTGTAATTGTATCAAATGCTGGCGGACCTGCAATCATCTCAACTGATGCATGCTCCAAACTTGGAATTAAAATGGCAAATATTGATAGCATTCGTCCAAAGATTGATGCTGTAATACCTCCTTGGGGAAGCTCACGTAATCCTGTAGACATTGTAGGTGATGCTGATTTTAACAGATTCAGCAATGTTTTAGATCGTGTCTTGGCACATCCTAACGTGGGCTCTGTAATCTCAATGTGTACCCCATCTGGAACTTTAAACTATGATAAATTAGCAAATGTAATTGTCGCAATGTCAAAAAAATACAAAAAGACAATGCTTTCAAGCTTGATGGGATTAGATGAAGGAATTACAAATAGAGAAATTCTAGCCGCTGGTGATGTTCCATATTATACATATGCAGAAGGAGCAATTAGAGCACTTGCTGCAATGCTCAAGTTTTCAAATTGGATTAAAACACCCGAAGGAAAAATCCCTAAATTCAAAGTTGACAAACTAAAAGCAAAGAAAATTTTTGATAAAGTCAAAAAAGAAAAACGACCAAATCTTTTGGAAGAAGAAGGACAAGAAGTTCTCAAAGCATATGGATTACCATTACCAAAAAGCGCACTTGCAAAAACAGAATCAGATGCCATAAGGATTGCAAAACAAATTGGTTATCCTGTAGTAATGAAGATTGCATCACCTCAAATTATTCACAAGTCAGATGCTGGTGGTGTCAAAGTAAATCTAACAAATGATTCAGAAATCAAAGAAGCATTCAAGACAATTATTGCAAATGCTAAAAAATACAACAAAAATGCCGAGATAAAGGGAGTTCTTGTTGTTGAGATGGTAAAAGGTGGTAAAGAATTGATTATAGGTTCTAAACTAGAGCCTGGATTTGGTCCTGTTATCATGCTTGGAATGGGTGGAATCTATGTTGAAGTTCTCAAGGATGTCAACTTCAAACTTGCACCAATTACTGATAAAGAAGCAGACGACATGATAACATCCATTAAAACACAAAAAATACTTCAAGGAGTTAGAGGTGAAAAGCCATCTGATATTACAAAACTATCTGAATGCATTCAGAGATTATCCCAATTAGTTACTGACTTTAAGGAAATTAAAGAACTTGACATGAACCCTGTCTTGGTAATGGAAAAAGGCAAGGGCTGCAAGATTCTTGATGTTAGAATCGGACTCTGATCGCAATTCATTCGTAAATTTTTATTTATACTGTTTTAGAATATTTATACAACCTAAAGTGAATCTTATTGTGGCAAATGTTGAGAAACTTAAGACCATAAGAACGGGCGAAGATTATATTCAAAGCCTAAGAGGAAGAGATCTCAAAATTTACCTTTTTGGAGAACTAGTAAAGGAACCAGTAGATCATCCTATGATTAGACCATCAATTAATGCAGTGGCAGAGACATATGACTTGGCTGTACGAGAAGAGGAATTAGCTTCTGTTCATTCATCAATTACTGGATTAACAGTTAACCGATTTTTACATATTGCAGAAAGCGCTCAAGATTTAGTCTTACAAAATAAAATGCAAAGAAAATTAGGACAAAATACTGGAACATGTTTCCAGAGATGTGTTGGAATGGATGCACTCAATTCATTACATTCTACTACATTTGAAATCGATGAGAAACACAAAACAAACTATCATAAACGATTTTTAGAATTTGTAAAAATGGTTCAAAAAGAAAATCTTGTCATTGGTGGTGCCATGACTGATCCAAAAGGAGACAGAAGTAAAGGACCGGCAGAACAAGATGATCCTGATTTGTTTACAAGAATAGTTGCCAAAGATGATAAAGGAATCTATGTTTCAGGAGCCAAAGCACATCAAACTGGTTGTATCAATTCACATTGGATTATTCTAATGCCTACAGTACGATTAACAGAAAACGACAAAGACTGGGCAGTTGTTGGCGCGATTCCAGCAGATGCTAAAGGTGTGACTTACATCTATGGAAGACAATCATGTGATACTAGAAGTATGGAGGAAGGAACAATTGATGATGGTAATGCCAAGTATGGAGGACAAGAAGCTCTAATCGTTTTAGACAGAGTATTCATTCCATGGGATAAAGTGTTCATGAATGGTGAATATGAATTCGCATCGATGCTAATTGAGCGCTTTACCTGTTATCATAGACGTAGCTATGTCTGTAAGACTGGATTAGGTGATGTCTTAATTGGTGCGGCAGCTACCATAGCTGACTATAACGGTATTCCAAATGTATCTCATATTAAAGACAAGATTATTGAGATGACTCATCTTAATGAGACAATTTTCGCTGCAGGAATTGCATCATCACACCAAGGACACAAAATGAAGTCAGGTGTATATCTTAATGATGATATGCTTGCCCAAGTCTGCAAACACAATGTAACTAGATTCCCATATGAAATTAGTAGACTTGCACAAGACATCGCAGGTGGATTGGTAGTAACACTACCATCTGAGAAAGATTTCAGACATCCAGTGGCAGGACCATTACTAAAAAAATATCTTGTAGGTCGTAAAGGGGCCGATGTTGAAAATAGAATGAGAATACTTAGACTAATTGAAAATATGACACTAGGAAGAAATGCTGTTGGTTATCTTACTGAATCAATGCATGGAGCTGGATCCCCACAAGCACAGAGAATCCAAATTCAGAGACAAATGCAAATCGGATACAAAAAGAATCTTGCAAAAAAACTAGCAGGAATTACAAACGACATTGAAAAACCAAATGAACACTCTGATTACTTTAATCGAGTTTTCAAGACTAAAGATTCAGTAATTTAGACTAATTTCAAATTGTCTTTATATGTGAATGTGTTTGTAATCTAAAAAATTGTTTTATTCTTTTTTAGCATCTTTTTTTGGCTCTTCTGCTTCAGATAGTTTACTCTCTTTATACTTTGAATACTCAAAATCTTTTTCTAGTTTATCTAATTCTGCAATATTTGCAGATGATTCAACACTAGAATCACTTTGAATAAATGGATCCTGCAAACTCAATTCTTTTTCATTTTTCTTTTTAGACATTTGCTTTACAATCATAATTCCTATGACAATTACAATTATGATGTAATTCATTGGAGGTTTCAATAGTTGAGTGACATAGCCTACTTGTGGAATTACATAGGCCACTTTACCGATATATTCTTCTTTGGTAATTGGAAAATCTGTTCCTGGAATTGATGCTGGATTTGCATCTCCTTTTGTTCTGATGGTTTTAGGTTCATCACTAATAATTGATGCAACCCTATGTACAATTACTCTGTCATGTCCTGATGGGCGATTAAAGACAATAATATCTCCAACTTTGATGTCTTCAAATGGTTCATGTCCCTGAACAATTAAAACATCATATACTTGTAAAACTGGAATCATACTTCCACTGGCTACTACATAAAATGGATTTTGTGTCCCAAATGCAACTTGCAAACCAACCCAAATCACAATTACACCTATGGCTACAATTATGATGTCTTTGATTATTCCTTTTGACATGGACTTTTTGTTCAACTTCATTATATCGCCTATAGTTTGATTGATTAAATTTATCTGCGCTTATTGTAGCTTGCTACCGCATTCTTCACAGAACTTGGAGCCTTCCTTATTTGAAAATCCACAATTCGTGCATTTTCCTGGTTGGTTGAGTTGAGGTGCAATTACTGGACTTCCTAAAAGAATTATTTCTCCTACTTTTCTTATGCTGTTCCATGGAATACTGCCCTCAGTTCCATCATTTTTTATAATTATCAATACTACTGATTGATTAGAATCTATTCCGACTTGTTTTGCCTTTCCAATCTTTTTTGCATTTTCATCATACACTACTAATCCCTCAATTGAGCTAATTGCTGTAGCTGAACCTGGCTGTGTAACTGACTGTGAACTGATTTCTGGTTTTACTTGAATTTGTACAGAAGGTTCAGGTTGTGATATTTGAGGTGTAGTGATTTGACTTGCAGATTCTAATGGTTTTGCACTTCCAACTTCAACTGTTTCATTTTGTTTTTTAAATTCTCTATATTCAGCTATTGTTGCACTGCATGAATTACAAATATACTGACCTTTTTCTGCAAGAACTAAGTTTTCTGCAACTTCTTCATTTGGATTTTCATATTCAATTTTTGGAGGACCTTCAAATTCTTTTTCACAAGTATTGCAAAAATATTTAGTAATTTTCTTACTATCTAATCTACCAATTGGTGCCAAAAATAGATCTGGGCCGCCTAGGTTTCCTTTCATTTGTTGTTGATCAGTTACTGTTGCCATTACATAGCCGCCAGATCCTCTTAATTTTTTTAGTCTAAGTTCAGTGCTCATATCTCCGTTTTATTGAAACGACATTTAAGTATATATCACTAAATCTATTTTTTTGATTTTTCTTTTCCAACAAAAAATACGGTGTTAATTCTGGTGAACATTTTTAGGTATGTTCAATAAATTATAGTCATTATGGGAATAACAGAAGTTTCAGATGCAAAGTCTTGGGAAATCAATGTAATCAACTCTGATATACCAGTGTTTGTTGACTTTTGGGCTCAATGGTGTGGTCCATGTAGAATGGTAGGCCCTGTAGTCGAAGAACTAGCAAATGACTATCAAGGCAAAGTAAAATTTGTCAAAGTCAATGTAGATGAGGCCAATGAATTAGCATCAAAATACAATGTCTTTAGCATTCCAACCTTAATTCTCCTTAACAAAGGCGAAATAATTAGTCAGCAGGTTGGTGCAGCATCAAAAGAATCATACAAAAATATGATTGATAGAGCATTACAAGCATAAACTATTACACATTTTTCTATTTTTTGATCCTAAAGTAATTAATATTCCAAAAGTAAAGCATGGATATGTCATTTGGCGAAGTAGATACCCTGAACATGCTATTTGATAAACTACAAAGTTTGTTCGATGATTCTCAAGGATACTATGAATCATTTCTTGATACCAATAACATGTACAAAAAAGGTTTACTGACTGACAAAGAATTCTTTCAAAAATTAGGAGATTATGTTGTAGCTTATTCCGCATTAGAGTTTCTTGCAATCAAAGTTATTTTCGAACTGAAAAAATCTCGTGGTTCAGGTTCTGGCAATACCCAATCCCCAGGATTAATGCCTGGAATGGGACAACCTGGAATGATGAGTGGAATGGGGATGCCAAGATCTGGCTCTGCGCAAAATCCTGTTGGTGGTCCACCAGGTATTGTATCTGCGCAACAAGCATTTGGTGACGTTGGAACTTTACCTTCTCCCGATCCCGCTCTTATGCCAAGAAGAGCTGTTACATCTAGTGGAAATGGATGTACGTCATGTGGTGCAGCACTAAGAGCAAACGCAAAATTCTGTACAAAATGCGGCACTAAAGCATAAAATTAAAAATTATTTTAAAACTAATCTTGTGTTGTACCACATTCAGGACAGAATTTTGCCGTCTTTGATAAAGTTGTACCACATTCAGAACAAAACTTTCCATCAGAACTAGTCTGCGAAAATACATTTCCGTAAACATTTGAACTTTTGACAGCACCGGATGGCTCGTATTTATCATCATCAATTAAAATTGGTGCAAAGTCTTGTTCTACCATAAATGTCAGCATTCTTGGAATTGAGTTGTCTTTGTTTTGAGGATCTGGAACAGTGTCTCCTAACCAAAATGCAAATCTCATAAGAGTTAGTTCTGGAGTAGAAAACGCAAGAGTGTGTTTTGACATGTATTCTTGCGCAGCTTTTTTTCCATCAAAAACCTTCATGGAAATTTGTAATCTCTGTTTATGTATAATAGTTTCTGGGAACTATTGATGGACCGGGGGGGAATTGAACCCCCGACATCCTCGTTGCGAACGAGGCATTATACCACTAAACCACCGGCCCTTCCATTACATCTCAGAGATGTGTTTTTATTCATTTTCTCATAAAAGTCAACAAATCTGTGATTCTCAATTACATTTACTCTGAAAAAGAGTTTAGAATTTCTTTCTTATTCCAACAATAACAATTACGGGAGCCACAAAATACATTCCAATATTTAGTACAATCAAAGAGATTCCATATCCTAGTACGCTATCTTCTGAATCTATATCTGCATAGTTTAGAATTGAAAGTGAGCTAATCATGGGCGTGATTATGATCTTTACAGCTTCCTTGAATACTGGATTTTCTCTTTCATAATCAGCTATTGTGGGACTAAACGAATAATAGAACAAATTAAATGAACTCATAAAACTAGATCCTATTTCAGTCTGTAACAATTTACTGTCTCTTATTTCTCGTAATTGTTGCACCTGTGGTGCAAGCTCAGAGCCATATGTTGCAGTAGCTATCAAACAACCCCCACCTTTTGATTGAGGTGTACTCTGTACAAACTCTTTTGGAAGTATTCGGTATATTTTTCCATTAGATAATGACACAATATACAAAAAACCATCTGGTCCTTCTTCAACATCTGTAATTGCACCAAAATTAGTTCCAAACAAAATTTCTTTATTTGACTCGTCAATGTTTAATATGTTGTCTTGAAGATCCGGCGAATTAAAAACAAATCCACTTCTTTGTTCATTTAGTTTAAAACGATAGATGTTTCCATTATTACAATCTCCAACAAAAACTTTATCCGTTTGAGCAAACTTTTCTGACGTACTAAATGCAATTCCAGTAGGGCAAACTGGTTTTTCCCATACAAATTCTGGATTACTGTAAACAAAATCGCCATATTTTGGCAATGAATCAATTAAAGTTTGATTCTTTGTGATACCTGTTATCTCAATCCAACCA
Source organism: Nitrosarchaeum sp. (assembly GCA_016234975.1). Lineage (GTDB taxonomy): Archaea > Thermoproteota > Nitrososphaeria > Nitrososphaerales > Nitrosopumilaceae > Nitrosarchaeum. Next base: position 7,292 of record JACRND010000079.1, read on the forward strand.
CTGTTAAAATTTTCTGGTACAAGATTAATCTCATCATGTTTATCATCACCGTTTTCAGTATCCCATAGATTTCCAGTTGTTGGGTCTACCGTTATCCCAAAACTGTTTCGAATTCCCATAGCATAATATGATCCTGGAGGGTCTATCTTGAGAATTACACTAGTATCGTTTTTCCAATCAGCATCCCTATTTTGCAGTCTACCATAATTTCCATTATCTCCAATCACTGCATATGTCTGCCCGCCAAAACTAGTCATTGCACCCCCATTGTGATAAAAATTATCACTTGGCAATGTTTTAAGCAATACTGGATTTACTAATTTTTCACCGTTCCAATCATATCTATAAATTCTATTTTCAATTGCTTTTCCTGCATCAGAGTCAGCTGCTGTAAAATAGACATACACCTTAGAGCCACTAGATGTAATTCCAAGCATTCCCCTTTCCCCATCTTTTGCAACAGATACATCCAAAACAGGACTTGGCTGCAAAATTCCGTTTCTTACCAGTCTGACTATTCCATCATATCTTTGCAATACCAAAATATCATCTCCAACAAAAGTCATGGTAGTTGGACTATTTGGAATCCCCTCTGCCACGAATTGTTCAACTACATAGTTTTCATCAAGAACCTTAGGAAGTGATGATTGGTCAGAATCATTGATGTGTTCTGCAAATGTATGTGGAATCATTACAATTCCAATAAAAATAACCGTACATACCAAAAGTAAAATTTTCACAAAAAAATTACAATTTTGAGCTAGATAAGTTTGTTCTATACTATCTAAGAGTTTTTCCAGCATGATTTCTTACATATTATATCTCAACGCATAATAGACTGCAAGACCTGAAAAATTTCCGATGACGTATGACACCGTGATCACAAATTCACACATAATTTTACCTCAAGGGGTGCTTGACAAAAACATCATAATTGATGAGGGAAAAATTGTCGGTTTTACAAATGATATTCCGGTATGTGATCACAAAATAAATGGAAATGGTCTAATCTCCATACCTGGACCAATAGATACTCATGTTCACTATGGAGTGTATTCTCCAATTGATCAGGCTGCAAAAACTGAATCACATGCAGCAGCTATTGGTGGAATAACAACCATGATGAGAATGTTACGATTGGGAAATTCATTTAAAACTTCATTGCCTGATCAACTAGATGCCTCATCAAAAAATCATTATATTGATTATGCAATTCATGCATCTATTTTCACCCCGCAACAAATCAGTGAAATGCCTTACTGTATTGAAAAAGGAATTACTTCGTTTAAAATTTACATGAATCTTGGTGGCGATGTAGGTCATGTGTATATGGACATGTCTCCATACTCTTCTAAATTATCTGAAGCAACAGTAGATGTAAATGATAATCTAGTAGAAGAGATTGTAAAAACTGCGGCATCACTTGGATGTCCTGTTCTGGTTCATGCAGAAGATTACGAATCATGTGCATGTGGAATAAAGATAGCTAAAAAGAAAAAACGTGATGGACTTCATGCATGGTCTGAAAGCAGATCTCCTGAATTTGAAGTAAAGGCAATCAAAACAGTTTCAAAATTTGGAAGAGACTATGGCTGCACAATTTACTTTGTTCACATTGGCTCTCAAAAGGCACTACAGCAAATTAAAGAAGAACGAAAACTTGGAACTAAAATTTTCATTGAAACATGTCCTCACTACCTTACATTATCCTATGAAAATCAGCAGGGATATCTTGCCAAAGTCATGCCTCCTATTAGAACTGCACAAGATAATGCTGCAGTATGGAATGCACTATCCTACAATCTTATTGATACTATAGGAACAGATCATGTTGCAAATAGATTAAAACTAAAACTTGGTGGCATTGATGTTTGGGGAGCGCTTGCAGGATTTCCAGGAATAGGTACGATCATACCACTTTTGTTAAGCGAGGGAGTGAACAAAAACAGAATCTCACTTGAGCAATTTGTACGATTTACAAGTAGTAATGCAGCTCAAATATTTGGAATGCATCCCAAAAAAGGAACACTAGCCAAAGGCACCGATGCTGATATTACCATGATAAATTTGAAAAAAGAAAATAAAGTATCCTCAGAACTGTTCGGTGGATTTTCTGACTATATCGTATATGAAGGAATGTTATTGAAGGGATGGCCCGTTAAAACGATTGTAAGAGGCCATTTAGTAGCTGAAGATTTTGAAGTTGTTGGAAAACTAGGACATGGAAAGTTCGTTGAACGATATGTTGCCTAAAAACTATATTTTAACTTGAAATTACTGTTTTCTCTTTGATATTTAATTAAACCTTTATCATAGATTAATAATAGGAAATGAAAACAGATCTATTAGTTCTTGTATGTCAAAGAAACTAAAATCTAAACCAAAATCTAAACCAAAATCTAAACAAAAGTTTCCAACGCTAAAAATAATTGGTATTGGATTACTTGTAGTTGTTGCAGCTGGAGCTTATTATGCATATCAATCGTTAATTCCTGTTAATGTAGATCATCCCGTATTTTTGATTCCTGAAAACATTTTGATAAAGACTGGAAAAACAGCAGATGGACATTATGCATTCGGATTACAATCAAGTAGGGGTGGAAAACAA